>USJM01000134.1 GCA_900555005.1 uncultured Lachnospiraceae bacterium
TAACTCTGAACCATCCCGGAGGAAGAGTCGTCAGCTGCCGTCGTACTGTCGGCTGCCGCTGTACTGTCAGCTGCCGCATCCTCTGCATAGACAGACCCGCCAAGCATGGAAAGCGCCATCACACCAGCGGTGAGAAAGCTGAATAATTCTCTTTTTTTCATAAAACTCCTTTCGTTTCCGGAAAACCGGAACTCTGGTTTGAAACCGGCAGGAAACAGCAATGAATGAATATCTCTCAAAACCTGCCGCTGCCAAACGGCAGTATACAACATCAGGCGGGATTTTGGAAGTCTCTCGGAATCTGTACCATGTCCATGATCTTCCGCTGCATTTCTTCCATCACTTCCCGCTCCTCCGCTTCCATATGGTCATAGCCGGTCAGGTGAAGCATGCTGTGCGCCACCAGGAAAGCAAATTCCCTCTTCTCCGAATGTCCGTACTCCCTCGCCTGCGAGGCTACCCGGTCCGCACAGATGACGATGTCCCCAAGAAGCAGTTCCCCCGAATCCGGATCAAAGGCATCACTCTGAATCTCCGGCTCTTCAAACCGGTCAAATGAGCCGGGCGCATCATATTCCTGAAGCGGAAAGGAGAGCACGTCTGTCTCCCTGTCGATTCCTCTGTATGTCCGGTTCATCTCGCGGATCTCTTCTCCATTCGTGATGAGCAGCGACACCTCCGCTTCATAGGGGCATCCGACCGCGTCGAGAGCTGCCCTGCAGACAGCGGAAGCAATCTTTTCAGGATCAAATTCAAACTGCCGGTCCGATTCATTTTCAAAGTTTAACGTCATGTTCAGCCTCTGGCTCTCCCCGGCATACGGCGGCTGTGTTCCCGCATATCCCGTCTGCCGGAATGCGGCCTGCCCTCCTCCTGCGCCGGATGCTTTTTTTCATAAGACTCATATGCCTGGACGATTTTCTGTACGAGCGGATGCCGTACCACATCCTTCGAGGTCAGGCGGCAGAACGCGATTTCATCAATCTTCGAAAGGACTTCCACCGCCACCTCGAGACCGGACCGGGACTCAAAAGGCAGATCCTTCTGCGTCAGATCGCCTGTCACAATCACCTTCGATCCGAAGCCGACACGTGTCAGAAACATCTTCATCTGCGCCGGCGTCGTGTTCTGCGCTTCATCAAGAATGATAAAGGCATTGTCCAGCGTCCGGCCTCTCATGTACGCGAGCGGAGCGACCTCAATGAGCCCCTTCTCCGCATTTTTCTGGTAGCTGTCCGGCCCCATAATCTGGTAGAGGGCATCGTACAGCGGCCTCAGATAAGGGTCGATCTTACTCTGCAGATCTCCCGGAAGGAAGCCTAGTTTTTCACCGGCCTCGATCGCAGGCCGGGTCATGATGATTCTCGAGACCTCTTCATTCTTGAACGCCGTGATCGCTGCCGCCATCGCCAGATAGGTTTTGCCCGTCCCCGCCGGTCCGATGCCGAAGGTGATCATATGGCTTCTGATCGCTTCCACATAATTCTTCTGTCCGAAGGTCTTCGGGCTGACAGGCTTTCCTGCCGCGGTGTGACAAATGATTTCTCTGTCAATCTCTGCAATGCTTCCGTCTGTCTTCTCCATCGCCAGGGACAGCGCATAATTGACATTTTGCTCTGTGATTACGCTGCCCTGCCCGGCGAGTGCCGCAAGATCCTCCAGCACCCTTCTTGCCCCGTCTGCGGCGGATTCAGAACCGATCACTCTCAGCTCTGAATCCCGCGCGATTACGGTCACATTCAGTGTCCGCTCAATTTTTTTCAGCCAGGCATCAAACTGTCCGAATACCTGCCCTTCCAGTTCCTCAGGAACCTTTGCAACTCTTTCTACCAATGCCATTATTTACATCGATTCGACCGCAGCCTGCTCGATCGGATATCCTTTCTTGTACATCTCGATGAAGCTGTTGAAGCCCTCAACATCCTCCGGCGCTGGGCTGATGGTTGTTCCGCTCTGACCGGCGAACACACGGCCATCCAGATACTGCGGAAGAGTCTCCCCATCTTCTTCTGAATCATATACTGGGCAAGGACAGCCATGCCCCAGGCGCCGCCCTCACCCGCCGTGTCCATGACGGTGACAGGTGCATCCACGGCTGCGGCAAGGATCCGCTGAGCAACACCCTTCGTCTTGAACAATCCGCCGTGTCCCATCAGTCTTGTCAGCTCAACATGCTCCTCTTTCAGCAGGATGTCAAGTCCGATTTTGAGAGAGGCCAGGGAAGAATACAGATTCGCCCGCATAAAGTTTGCCAGGTTGAATGCAGAATCCGGGCGGCGGACCAGCAGCGGTCTGCCCTCGCCATTGAATCCGGTGACCGGCTCACCTGAATAATAATTGTAAGCAAGAACCCTGCCGCAATCCGGATCTCCATCAAGCGCATGATTGTACAGCACTGAGAAAATCTTGTTCATATCCGGCTCGATGCCCATCTGCTCCAGAAATTCCCTGAAAATGGAGACCCAGGCGTTCAAATCTGACGTGCAGTTGTTGCAGTGCGCCATCGCCACCGGCGCGCCGTCCGGCGTTGTCACCATATCAATCTCCGTATGAAGATTCTTCATATTCTCCTTCATGACAACCATGGCAAAGACGGACGTTCCTGCCGACACATTCCCCGTCGTCACCTCACAGCTGTTCGTGGCAACCATACCGGTTCCGGCATCCCCCTCCGGCGGGCAGACCGGCACACCGGCCTGAAGATGGCCGGACACATCCAGCAGCCTTGCTCCCTTCTCTGTCAGGGTTCCCGCCTGCTGCCCGGCAACCAGTACCTTCGGCATGATGTCCCGCAGCTTCCACGGATAATGATACTCCTTCACCAGTTCGTCAAACTGCCCGATCATCCTCTCATCGAAATCGCGGGTCTTCGGGTCAATCGGGAACATGCCGGCTGCATCGCCGACGCCGATCACTTTGTTGCCTGTCAGTGCCCATGTGATATATCCCGCGAGCGTTGTATAGTAGGTAACCTTTCTCACATGATCCATCCCGTCCAGAATGCACTGGTACAGGTGGGAGGTGCTCCACCTCATCGGCATGTTGAAGTTGAACAGCTTTGTAAGCGCCGCGGCCGCCTTTCCTGTATTGGTATTTCTCCATGTACGGAAGGGAATCAGCAGTTCATCATCGCTTCCGAACGCCATATAACCATGCATCATCGCCGAGAAGCCGACGGCCGCGAGTTTTTCAATGACAACCCCATACCGCTTCTGAACATCCGCTGAAAGACTCGCGTAGCAGTCCTGAAGCCCGCCCCAGATATCCTCAAGGGTGTAAGTCCACAGCCCGTCCACAAGACGGTTCTCCCAGTCGTGCGTGCCCAGTCCGATCACGCGGTTTTCCGGATCCACAAGCACTGCCTTGATTCTTGTCGATCCAAACTCAATCCCCAGTACGGCCTTGCCGGCCTTAATGACTTCTGCTTCACTGCACATAATCTGCTCCTTCCCTGTTCCCAGGTATTTCATGTTTTTTGTCAAAAACTTGTCTTTCATTGTATAATATGGCTCAGTTTTCGTCAATTCTCACGATACCCTGCCCATTTTCCAGAAATCCCGGTCTTTTTTCCCAGTCCCTGCAGCGTGCTTCAGATTTTCACGCATCCCTTACTTGTGGTACGGCTGCCTGCAGATGATCCGGTAGGCCCGGTAAATCTGCTCCAGCAGGATGACCCGCATCAGCTGATGGGGAAATGTGAAATCCGAAAAGGACAGCTGCAGATCCGCTCTTCCGAGAACAGCATCCGAGAGTCCCAGTGAGCCTCCGATGACAAAAATCAGCTGCATGCACCCTTCATTCTGCGCAGTTTCAATACAGGAGGCAAATCCGATGGAATCCATCCGCTTCCCCTTTATTGCAAGCGCAATCACCCGGCAGCCCGGCCCCTGGACATTTTTATCCATCCAGGCCAGCATCCGCTCCCCTTCCTCTCCCGGATTCTCTGCTCCTGCTTTTCGGATGCATGCTCTGGCGTTGCCTCGTCCGCAACCGCTATGACCTGGAGGCTGCAGTACCGGGTGAGCCGTTTCTGGTATTCCGCAGCAGCCGCCTCCCAGTAAGCTTCTTTGAACTTTCCCGCACAAAGGATTGTAATCTTCATCCCTGCCTGCCCTTCTCGTTCTGACCGTCCTTACGCCTTCACAGGAAAAGAGGGCGTGCCGAAACAGCCGCCCTCTGAAAGTCTGTTTGTTTCCATCCCTTTCCATACGCCCCGGCTGCCGCTGCCGGAAGCACCTTCGTATCTCAGGACTCTCCGTATTTTGAACGGATATATGCGTCGATGCTCTTTGCGGCTGTCTTTCCGGCGCCCATCGCCAGAATAACCGTCGCAGCCCCCGCCCCAGCGTCTCCGCCTGCAAACACGCCCGGAAGGCTCGTCGCCCCTTCTTCATCTGCAACAATACAAGCCTTTCGGTTGACCTCGAGGCCATTCGTCGTAGAGGATATGAGCGGGTTGGGTCTTGTCCCAAGTGCCATGATCACCGTGTCACAGGCAATCTCATACTCCGATCCTTCCACCGGAACCGGGCGTCTTCTTCCAGAAGCATCCGGCTCGCCCAGTTCCATGCGTATGACGCGCATTCCCCGGACATTGTCGTTCTCATCCGCCAGGATCTCAACCGGATTGGTGAGAAGGTCGAACTGAATCCCCTCCTCCTTTGCGTGATGGACTTCCTCTTTTCTGGCAGGCAGCTCCGCCTCAGAACGCCTGTACACCACATGTACCTCCGCTCCAAGCCTCAGCGCCGTCCTGGCTGCGTCCATCGCTACGTTTCCTCCGCCGACGACAACGACCTTCTTTCCACAGGCAATCGGGGTATCATAGTCATCCCGGTAAGCCTTCATCAGATTATTCCTGGTCAGGAATTCATTGGCGGAGAACACGCCCTTTGCCTGCTCTCCCGGAATATTCATGAACATCGGAAGACCGGCTCCTGATCCGATGTAGACAGCATCAAAGCCCTCCTTTGTCAGAAGATCCTCGATCGTGACCGAGCGGCCGATGATGACATTCGTCTCCAGCTTCACGCCAAGACACTGTACATTCTCGACCGCCTTGGCGACAACCCTGTCCTTTGGAAGCCGGAATTCAGGAATTCCGTAGACCAGAACCCCGCCTGCACGGTGAAGCGCTTCGAAGATGGTGACATCGTAGCCCTGCTTTGCGAGATCTCCGGCACAGGTCAGACCCGAGGGACCTGAACCGATGACGGCCACCTTGTGTCCCGTGCGCCCTCTGTAGCACTGCATATGTTTGTCGTGCGCCTTCGCCCAGTCTGCGACGAAGCGCTCCAGCTTGCCGATCGAGACCGCATCTCCCTTGATGCCGCGGATGCACTTTCCCTCGCACTGTGTCTCCTGCGGGCAGACACGGCCGCAGACGGCGGGCATCTGCCACTCTGTTCATCTCGGTAAACTGTAT
>USJM01000135.1 GCA_900555005.1 uncultured Lachnospiraceae bacterium
ACGCTGTTTCACGCCATTTCCCTTCCGCGGCGCGCTTTACACAGCCCCCTCAGCTTTCGTTCTTCTCATCCTCTTTTTCTTTTTCGTCCTCCGGCTTCGGCATGATAATGGCCATGGCAATGTAAAGCAGAATGCCGGAGCCGCCAGCCAGTGTGAACAGCACGAACAGGATCCGGACAATGGTTGCGTCTACGCCAAAGTACTCGGCAATCCCGCCGCAGACACCACAGATTTTGTTATCCCTTGAAGATCTGCGCAGTTTTTTCATATCTTTTCTCTCCTCTCTTGACAGGACTCTTCCCTTATTCGCCGGCCTGGAAGCGTTTCTTTACGGTCTGCCGGCCTTCGATGTTGCTGACATCATACTACAAAATACCGCTCCTGTGCGAAGCGAATCCGATCATGTTGCGGGAAACGCACGGATGGCGTGTCCTTTCAGGAACAGCCGGCCAGCTGCCTGAACCCCCGCCCGAATGTAATCGTAAACGCGACCCCCGGGCCGTATTATCCACCCGAATCCTCCATCCATGCCGCGCCACAATCTCTTGGACAAGCGCCAGGCCAATCCCAGTCCCGCCCCGCTTTCCGATGTAGAACCGGTCAAAGATGTGTTGCTTCTCCTCTTCGTCCAGCAAAGGCCCATCGTTGACAATCCGGAGAAAATTTTTCCCGCAGGAGATGTCGATGCGGCTCTCCGAATATTTCACAGCATTCGAGATCAGGTTCATCACGACCCGCCCGAGCTGGTCCGGATCCGCCTGTATCTTAATCTGTTCAAGATCCATCGATACATCCAGGCCGCGCTTTCTGATTTCATATTCTAGCGCCATCAGACAGTCATTGATGATGTCCGGCAGCATCACACTCTCCATGTGCAGCTTTGTCTGGCTGCTTTCCAGCCTGGACAAGGCCAGAATCTCCTCCACCAGGTCCCGCATCTTGTCTGTCTCAGAAAGAATGACCCGGGATGCTTTTTTCGGATCATCGATGACCCCGCTTCCGATTCCCTCCGCGTAGCCCTGGATTGACATCAGTGGTGTCTTCAGCTCGTGAGATGCATTCTCAAAAAACTGCTTCTGCTTTTCCTGCTCCAGCTCCAGGCTGATTCCCATCCGGACTCCCAGCAAAATCGAGATCACAGCGCAGATGATCATGACCAGCAGCTCGGCCCGCTCAACCAGATGGACCAGACGAAGCTGGGATGTAATGTCGACGTACAGAATCCATTTATACCTTCCATCGATGGACAGATAATGATCCTGCATCTTCAGAACATAGTAGTTCTTTTTTCCTACGGATATTTCCCGGATGTTCCCATCCGGAAATGGATGTATCCTGCACCACTCAGCAAGCTTTTTTTCATTCTCCGTCACATAGAACTCTGTCCGATACTGCTGGTCCACCAGGATACTGACCGCAACGTTAAACCCTTCATCATCATTCTCATAGCCGGACGAAGGCAGCAGGGGCGTCGAACCCGAGGATTCCTCCGTACTTTCCGTTTCCGTTATTTCCCCCTGCCCGGCTGTTCCGGACTCATCCTCCGCAGCAGATGTGTCCGGCATTGCTGCAAAGACCTGGGCAGCATCCGATGATGCTTCCGTCTCCGTCCCCGCTTCACCGGTGCTCTCGCTCTCCGTCTCTGATCCGGCGTACAGATTCTCAAAAGAGTAGGTCTGCTCCAGCTCCTTCAATGCTCTGATTGAGCTCTCACGAATATTCCGGCTCATCAGCAGATGAAAAACGACGAGGATCACGATGAAAAACACCGCCAGAATCCCCGTCGACATATACGCAATCCGGACCGTTCTCTTTCCAAGATGACGGCTGGCATGCTGATAGATTGATTTCCTGCGATTTGATATGTCTCCAGCAGGACGATTCTTCATGTGTCTCCTTCTCCCAGCCGGTACCCGTAGCCCCAGATCGCATTGATCCGGACCCTGGAGCCGGCTGCGCTCAGTTTCTTCCGCACACGCCGGACGGTCTCGTCCGCCACTCTTGTCTCGATGTCCGGTCCGATCCCCCAGACATCCTGGAGCAGCTTTTCCCTTGATAGTGCCCTGTCGCTGTTTTCAATCAGATATCGGATCAGCGCACGCTCCGTAATCGTCAGCCCCGCGTCCCGGCCATTGACCAGGACGAGCTGGCTGCTTTCATCCAGCGTGACATCCCCGAACGAAAGTGGCTTTTCTCCCTTCTGGGACTGGCGTTCCATGTCGACGCGGCGCAGAAGTGCACGCACCCTCATGACAAAGATCGATGGCCGGAACGGCTTGATGATATAGTCGTCCCCGCCCATGGAAAGCCCGGTGATATAGTCCAGCTCGCTCTCCCTGGCTGTCAGGATGACAATCGGCACCTTCGAAAGCCCCCGGATTTTCCTGCAGATCGTCAGTCCGTCTGTCCCCGGCATCATGATGTCAAGGACCACGAGGTCGCAGCGCTGTTTCTGGAACTGCGCAAACAGACTGTCCCCGTCTGAGAATGTCCGGACGTCGAACCCTGCCTGCGTCAGATATGTGTCAATCAGTGTCCGGATGTTTTCCTCATCATCCGCCGCATAGATCACCTTCCGGTTTTCCTCTGCCACGATCCGCCCTCCTGTTTCCGAAGCCTGTCTCTTTGTGAAAGAATAACGGCAGACCTCCCCGGCCCTGCAGGTCTGCGCTCAGTTCTGCAGGCGCTCGATCATCTTCCACATACTGTCTGCAGAATTGAAGTTCGCCGGAACAAGCTCGGTCGGCGTCACTTCGATGTCAAATTCATCCTCCAGCGTGGATACAAGCTCCAGCACCTGCATAGAATCAAGCAGTCCGTCGTCAATCAGATGCTTCTCGTTCTCGTAGTCAATGTCAGGATCGATATCTCTCAGAATTGCCAGCAGTTTCTCCATGATGTTCCTCCTTCATAATCGTCATTCAATGTCTTTCAGTTCGGCCGCGCCGCAGTTCAACCCGTCAGTCGGGAGAATCCCGCGCAGCTTGCGGAACCCTTCCTTCTCAGACCATGTCCATATGCCGGGCAGGTCCCTGCTCAAGAAAGTCAGCATTCCTTCAGTAGGAGCATACGCCCCGCAGCGCCCGAATACAAGATGATCACCGATATTCAGCTCGCCGAACTGCGCACTTCTGAGCAGCACATCGTTCATCGAGCAGAGCGAACCGAACACCGACCACTCCTGCTTCCTCTCCGGCTTCTCCAGGCAGTAGACGGGCGGGACCTTCATGCCCATCATCTGCCCGTACCAGCTCACCTGGTGGATGCCCCCGTCCACGATCGCGAACCGGTGCGCTCCCCTGCGTTTGACATCTGCGACCGTCGTCACGTATGTCCCGCTGGTTGCCGCAATTCGTCTTCCGAATTCAAGCGTGACCTTCCCCTGATACGCCATCGCCTGCAGTTTTTCCGAAAGCGCTTCAAGATCCCTTCTCTCCCGGCTTCTCATGGTTTCCTCATCCGAGAAATAGTCGACCGCCATCCCGCTTCCAAACTCGAGGCGCTCCGGCTCAAACCCATATGCAGCCTTCCAGTCCTGCAGACAGCCGTCAATCATATCCAGTTCTTCGGTCGTGCGCCCGATGTTCTTCTTCTGTGTCCGGAGAAGTAATGAATCCCACAGACCCGGGCGCTTTTTCCATGCTTTCCGGCGAGAATCTCCTCGATCTCGCTTCTGTCCATTCCGAACTGGCTGCCGTCCGTGAGCCTTGGCATCACACGGATCTCCTCTCCGGTCTGATCCGCAAACTGTTCCAGGATCTCCCACTGCATCAGAGATTCCGCTGTGTAGGTGATCCGGCTTCCATGCCGCTTGAGGGCGGCAAGCAGATCATCCTTTCCCTTGTTGACGCCGGACAGCACAATCTTTTCCTCCGGGACCTTTTTCCGCTGCAGATCCGCAGCTCTCCAAACGAACAGGCTTCCACATAGTCAGCCGCTTTTCCAAGCGCCTCTGTCAGATACGGATTGGCCTTGATCGAGAAGCAGACCTTCACCCGCTCCGGAAGCACCTCATGCATTCGTCTGATCTCATCCGCCGCCTCATCTGTATCAAAGATATAGAAGGGTGTCCGGGCTGTCCTAAGCGCTTCTGAAATTCTCTCCGCTGTCAGTGTCATGCCGTATGTTCCTCCTTCGTGCCCTCGCCAAGCTGCGCAAGCACCCTCTTACGATCCATTTTCCCGTGATCTGTCAGCGGGATCTCCTGAACATGATGGAACCTTGACGGAACCATGTACTGCGGAAGAAGCTTCAGAAGCTCTCCCTTGAGCGCTCTTGGCTCTGCCTGTCCGCAGTAGCAGGCCTCCAGCCTGTTCTTCTCCCGGTTGAATACACAGAAGCCGCGCTCGACGCCATGGGCCGTATTGAGTGCGCCCTCCACCTCCTCCAGCTCAATCCGGTGGCCGAACAGCTTGATCTGGAAATCGGCTCTCCCGAGAAGCAGAGCTGCCCGTCTTCCCTGTAATACCCCAGATCCCCCGTCCTGTACATCTGCTCAGGGAACCTTGTCTCCAGCGGGCTCGGGCAGAAGGCCTTTCTGGTTGCTTCCGGCGCATTCAGGTAACCGAGCGCCAGGCAGCTTCCTGATACGCAGATCTCTCCGCTTCTTCCGCTCTCTGTGATCCTGTGCCCCTTTTCATCCAGCAGAAAAACCTTCTCATTCGGAAATGGAACACCGATTGGAAGGGGCTTTCCGCTCAGAGCTCCTGCGGAGCGCGGCACCCTGTAGTAGGTACAGTTGCAGGTAATCTCACTCGGTCCGTACAGGTTGACAAACTCAGCATCCGGGTACTGCTCCATCCATGCCTTCAGGAAGCGCTCCGGCATCACCTCTCCCGAGAACAGAACCCGCCTGATCGAGGACGGAACCTTGTAGGTAAACCCTCTGAACTGAACCACCAGGCACAGGGCAGAAACCGCCCAGGTCAGCGTTGTGACCCTCTTTTCATCCAGATAATCCAGCAGGTTCGTAATGACGGTGAAGTACTTTCTCGGAATCAGGACCAGCTCCGCACCGGTCTTCAGGGAAGAGTAAATATCCTTCACCGATACGTCGAAATCAAACGGAGCCTGGTTGCCGATCACGTCATCCTTCGTGATGTGGAACAGCTCCGGAAAATAATTCATGAAGTCGATCACACTCCTGTGGCTGACCAGGACGCCCTTCGGTGTTCCCGTCGAACCGGAGGTAAAATTGCAGTAAAGCGGATTGTGTCCGTCTGGCGCGCTCTGACTGCATCCAGGATCACACTGTCCGCTTCTGTGGAGAACGCCTTTGCTGTGTCCAGAAACTGGAGGCGGACTCTGTTCCTCCCGCTGCTCAGGACGCATCCGGACGCAGCACCCCCGGTCTGAATTCCG
>USJM01000136.1 GCA_900555005.1 uncultured Lachnospiraceae bacterium
ACAAGGACTATTGAAAGGCGTGGAGATCGGGTGTAGTATTCTGTGCGCAGTCGAGATGGCGGCTGGCATTGTGATATACGCAGCCGGTTTTTTTCATTTGAAGGCAGAACCGGTATCTATCATCGGCGTCATCCTGGGATCCGTCCTCGGCACGGCAGTGGCAGTCGCGGTGTTCTGGTGGATGGCAGTTTCCCTGCAGAAGTCGCTTGATGAGGCGGCGTCCGGCGGGAAGGCGGTAAAGAAGGGTGTTCAGGCTGGTTACAACAAACGACTCCTTGCGCAGGCGGCATGGGTGGCGGTTGCCGTATTTGTTCCATATATCAATACGGTCTGCGGACTCATTCCTCTGCTTTTCCCAAAACTGGCCATTTATGGACTTCAAATAACCGGAAAGCTGAATCTGATGCAGCCAAAGTCCGGCGGAAAAGGAGGTGAAACCTGATAACATGAATATCAATCTTCACGGTTCGTGGTATGTCACGATTCTGGAAAACACACCGGTCGGTGACATCCACATCACGATGACCATGATCATGGGGTGGGTCGTCCTCATCATCATGTCTCTTCTGTGCTGGATCCTTGGCCGGAATCTGAAAGTTACCGGAATTTCCAAGAGGCAGGCAGTCGCAGAGTGGATCGTGGAAGCGCTGAACGACTTTGTCAGCAGCAACCTGGGGAGCTCGGTCGAACAATACGCACCGTTCATCGGCGCACTGTTCGGAACCGCTATCTTCAGCAACCTGATCAGCCTGGTGGGCGGTGTCTGGAGCCCGACGGCAGATCTGGCGACAGAGATCGGCTGGGGAGCAATCGCATTTGTGCTGATCACGAAGCACAAAATCAAGGCGAACGGCCTGGGCGGATACCTGAAGGGCTATCTGTCCCCGATCTTCCTGATGGCACCGATCAACGTCATCAGTGAGCTGGCAACCCCGGTCTCGATGGCCTGCCGTCATTTCGGCAACATCCTGTCGGGCATGGTCATCGGAACGCTGATCTACAGCTCGCTGGGACTTGCGAGCAGAGCTGTCCTGGGTCTGATCCCTGTATCGGCGGCTGGCTTGGTCAGCACATCCCGATCTTTGAGATCGGTCTCCCAGCCATCACGTCCCTGTACTTTGACTGGTTCAGCGGACTCATCCAGCCCTTTATCTTCTGTATTCTGACCTGTATCTTCATCAAACAGGCGGATGAGGGCTGAAGACGGCTACAGTAGGTTTTGACATGCCTGCGGGTAACTGACGGAGGCAGAAACAAAAGAAAGCAGCAGGAAGTCAGGAAACACAAACATTTCCCCAAGGAGGAAACATTATGGATTTCACAGTATTGGCAAAAGGTATTGCACTTGCAGGATGCGGAATCGGCGCAGGACTTGCGCTGATCGCAGGTGTCGGTCCTGGTATTGGTGAAGGCAATGCGGCTGCGTCCGCTGTCGAGTCGATCGCGCGTCAGCCGGAAGCGGCCAGCGATATCCGTTCCACCCTGATCCTCGGGGTCGCACTCGCAGAGACAACCGGTATCTATGGTTTCGTCACCGGTCTGCTTCTGATCTTCGTTGCACCGAGCCTGTTCCTCGGGAAGCTTTGATGAGAGAAGCGCAGCATTTGTCTGACACTGAAAGCAATGGAAAGAGGTTATGGCCATGAAAACAGGTTATGAATTACTGGTTTCACTGGACTGGCAGACCATCATCATACAGCTGATCAACCTCGGCATTCAGATCCTGCTTTTCAAGAAGTTTCTCTACAAGCCTGTCATGAAGATCCTCCGCAAGCGCCAGGGACTTGTGGACCAGCCGCTCAAGGAGGCGGAGGCCGCAAAGCAGGAGGCGCTGAGCATGAAGCAGAAATACGAGGCGAATCTTTCGAAGGCCAATGAGGAAGCTGACAGGATTGTGAAGGAAGCTTCCGCGGCGGCATCTCAGAAGAGCGAGCGGATTGTCTCCGACGCGCAGGAGGAGGTGGCCGCACTGAAGGCGCAGGCACAGCTTGACATTGCCGCCCAGCAGAAGCGGGCGATCAATGACGCGAAGGATGAGATCGGCTCCATGGCGGTGGATATTGCGTCCAAAGTCATCGGACGTGAGATCAACGAGCAGGACCAGGCGGATCTTGTCGATGAGTTCATTCAGAATGTAGGAGACGAATCAGCATGATGACCGAGACTGCCAGAAGATATGGCGGGAGTCTCTATGAGCTGGCCCTTGAAGAGGGGATGGCAGACGAGGTTCTCGCACAGCTTCGCGAAGTGCTGGATCTGATGAAGGAAAATCCGCAGTACGAGCGTCTTCTTGCAGAGCCCAGCATTACAAAGAAAGAACGGACGCAGCTGATCGATGAGGCGTTCGGCTCTTCTCTCTGGCCGTATCTGCTGAATTTCCTGAAGCTTCTCTGCGAGGAGGGATATATCTCCGAGCTGAGGGGCTGCTATAAGGAATACCGCAGACGGTATAACAAGGATCATGGCATATCGGAAGCGACCGTGACAAGCGCGCGGGAGCTGACGGAGGCGCAGAAGGCTGCCCTTCTCGACAAACTCGAGAAGATGAGCGGCAGGAAGGTCGAGATGATATGCCTGGTCAATCCGGCGCTGATCGGCGGAGTCCGCCTGGACTTCGAAGGGAAGCGGTATGATGGAACAGCCGCAGAGAGACTGAAGACGCTTCGCAGCATCATCAGAAACACTACCGTATAAAAGAGGAAATGAGATGGCATTAAAACCTGAAGAAATCAGTCAGATCATAAAAAGCCAGATCAAGCATTATTCCGCTGCCATCGAGCAGGCCGAGACCGGAACGGTCATCATGGTTGGTGATGACATCGCCCGTGTCAGCGGGATGGAGAAGTGCATGGCCGGGGAGCTTGTCGAGTTCTCGAACGGCACCTACGGCATGGCGCTGAATCTGGAAGAAAACAACATCTCTGTTGTCCTCCTTGGATCTGATATTGGAATTAAGGAGGGAGACACGGTCAAGCGCACCGGCCGTGTCGTGTCGGTCCCGGTCGGGGAGGCAATGCTCGGACGTGTGGTCAACGCGCTCGGACAGCCGATCGACGGCAAGGGAGACTCAAGGCTGTGCGCTACGACCCGATTGAACACACGGCGCCCGGTATCATCGAGAGACAGCCGGTCAAGCAGCCGCTCCAGACCGGTATCAAGGCAATCGACTCGATGATTCCGATCGGGAGAGGCCAGCGTGAGCTGATCATCGGAGACAGACAGACCGGTAAGACCGTCATTGCGACAGATACGATCATCAACCAGAAGGGCAAGGACGTGATCTGCATCTACGTGGCGATCGGCCAGAAGAATTCAACCGTCGCAAACCTGGTCGCACAGCTCCAGGCTGCCGGCGCGATGGAGTATACCATCGTCGTTGCGGCGACCGCATCGGAGGCGGCACCGCTTCAGTACATTGCCCCGTATGCAGGCTGCACGATCGGCGAGTATTTCATGAACCAGGGCAAGGACGCCCTGATCGTCTATGACGATCTGTCCAAGCATGCGGTCGCATACCGTGAGATGTCGCTTCTGATCCGCAGACCGCCGGGACGTGAGGCGTACCCGGGCGATGTCTTCTACCTGCACTCCCGTCTGCTGGAGCGCTCCTGCCGGATGCGCGACGATCTGGGCGGCGGTTCCATCACTGCCCTGCCCATCGTCGAGACCCAGGCAGGCGACGTTTCCGCCTACATCCCCACCAACGTCATCTCCATCACCGACGGCCAGATCTTCCTTGAGACGGAGCTGTTCCACTCGGGCGTCATGCCGGCCGTCAACCCCGGCATCTCGGTGTCCCGTGTCGGCGGCAACGCCCAGATCAAGGCCATGAAGAAAATCGCCGGTACCCTCCGCCTGAGCCTGGCCCAGTACCGCGAATTGGCCGCTTTCGCCCAGTTCGGCTCCGACCTCGATAAGAGCACGAAAGCCCAGATCGACGCCGGCGAACGGACGATGCAGCTCCTCATCCAGCCGCAGTATCAGCCGATGCCCGTCGAAGACCAGGTCATGCAGATTTACCTGGCCGTCAAGAACTACCTCATGCCTGTACAGGTTGAGAAGTTTCTCAGTTTGCTGACGGCTTCATCAAGTTCATGCACAGTAACTATCCGGAAGTCGGCGAAAGCATCAAATCGACGAAGGAACTCGGCAAAGACGCAGAAGCTACGCTGCAGAAGGCTATCGCTGAATACACCAAGCAGTACGGCGCTTCTCACGAACTGATCAAAGAGGAGGAATAAGCTATGCCGAGTGCACGCGAAATAAACAGACGTATTAAATCCGTCACCAATACCCAGCAGATCACTAAGGCCATGAAGATGGTTTCCTCCGTACGACTGCGCCGTGCACAGGATCGGGCCGTGGCTACCGCCCCGTATACCGAAAAGATGGAAGGCATGCTGCAGCGTCTGTCTGCGGCTTCGCCCGATGCGGGCAACGCCTTGTTCACGCCTCATGATACGGTCAAGAAGACGTGCTACATCATCATCGGTTCGGACAAAGGGCTGGCCGGTGCTTTCAATTCCAATGTCAACAAGGCCATCGTGTCGGTCCTCAAGGACAAGCCCCGCGATGCATCGATGCTCCTGGTCGCAGGCCGCAAGCCCATGGAGTACCTCAAGCACCTCCACCTGGTACCGGAAAAGAAGTGGTCCGGTTTTTCCGACAAGCCCCAGTTCAGCCACGCCCAGCAGATAGCCCACTTGGCGACGCAGAAGTTCCTCGATGGCGAAGTCGACGAAGTCTATGTCATTTACACACACTTCAAGTCGGCCCTGTCCCAGGACACGCGCATCGTCAAGATGCTGCCCATTACCCAGAAGGAAGGCCAGCAGGAAGGGGGCCCGCGGGAAGAATACCTCTTCGCGCCGGATCCGAAGCTCGTCCTCGACGCCTTGCTGCCGCAGTATCTGGATCTGTTCATTTACAACAGCCTCCTTCAGTCCGCTGCCAGCGAACTCGGTGCCCGTATGACGGCCATGACGTCGGCTACGGACAACGCAGGCGAACTGATCGACAAATTGACTGTTACCTACAATAAAGTCCGTCAGCTGGTATCACCAACGAATTGACGGAAATTGTCAGCGGCGCCAACGCTTTGCAGTAAGCCGCCTGGCGATCATTCTGAAAGAGAGGAGTACCTCTTCATGAGTAATAATATTGGGAAAGTAGTCCAGGTCATCGGCCCGGTCGTCGACGTGCGGTTTGCCTCGGAAGCAGATTTGCCCGCCATTTACAACGCCATCCATATCACCGGTGGCGAAGGCGACCAGAAGATCGACCTGGTTGTAGAAGTCATGCAGCACTTGGGCGACGACGTCGTCCGCTGCGTTGCCAT
>USJM01000137.1 GCA_900555005.1 uncultured Lachnospiraceae bacterium
CATCCATCTCAAAGGAGTTGCCGGTAGAACCATTCACAGAACCGACGCGGGCTGCGACCAGAAGGCCTGCAAGTCCCGCAAGAAGTCCCATATTCGCATAAGCGATAAAGTAGACCTTCTTGGTGTCAATTCCGGAAAGCTGCGTCGCCTTCTCATTGCCGCCGACCGCGTAAAAGTAACGGCCAAATGCGGTTTTCGATGTGATGAACGCATAGATCAGGCAGATTGCCAGAACCCAGATCAGCATGACCGGAATGCCTTTGTAAGCTTTCAGTTTGAAGCTGTACCAAATCACCAGTGCCGCGATGACAAACGCCTTGATGTAGTCGGAGGCAATGCTGTTCTGGCGGTATCCCTTCCTCGCCTTGCTCGCACGGGAGCGTACTGTATTGATCACGACAACCACTGCAATGATAACACCAACAATCACCGCTGTCATCTGTCCCGGCACATAGGAGGTGAACACGTTCAGGAAGCTCTTGTTGGAAATGGCGACCGTCTTGTTGTCCAGGATGACACGGCCAAAGCCACGGAACATGAACATGCCGCCCAGTGTTGTGATGAATGGCGGAATATGCATGTAGCCGATCCAGAACCCGTTCCACATACCGATCAGAAGTCCCATGATCAGACTGACGAGGATGGTCGCAGCCGACCCCCAGCCCTTGCCGAGCATCGTCGCCGCAAATCCGCCGACCAGACAGATGACAGAACCGACGGACAGATCAATGTTACCGCCTGTCAGGATGCAGAGCAGCATACCACAGGCCATCACCAGAACGTAGCCGTTCTGAAGCATCAGGTTTGACATGTTCTGCGGCTGCAGCAGCCTTCCGCCCGTCAGCCAGGAAAACAATGCGAAGACAACCACCAGGGCAATGACCATGGTATATTTTTTAAAGAAATCTCTCACTTTCATCGCTTAAAGCTCCTTCCCTTCTCACTTGTTGACATCCATGATGCACTGCATGATGCGTTCCTGTGTCGCTTCCTCCGCAGTCAGCTCGCCGGCCATCTTTCCCTCGGAGAGGACATAGATACGGTCGCACATGCCAAGAAGCTCCGGCATCTCGGACGATACCATGATAACAGCCTTACCCTTGCTGACCATATCATTCATCAGACAGTAAATATCATATTTTGCCCCGACATCAATTCCTCTCGTCGGCTCATCGAGAATGAGGATATCCGGCTCGGCAAACATCCATTTTCCAAGGAGAGCTTTCTGCTGGTTTCCGCCGGAGAGATTGCCGACCTTCTGCTCGACAGACGGTGTCTTGGTACCCATCTCGTCTTTCATGACTTCCGCCTCATGGACTTCTCTGTCCACATCGATGATGCCATGATTGCAGACCTTATGCAGCGCCGCCAGTGTCGTGTTAAAGCGAATCGACTCCTTGAGAATCAGTCCGTTGGTCTTTCTGTCCTCGGTGACATACGCCAGTCCATGGCGAATGGCCTGCTCGGTATTGTTCAGCGTTACTTTCTTTCCGCTGATGAAAAGCTCACCCTTGATTCCGGTTCCATAGCTCTTCCCAAAGATCGACATCATCAGCTCTGTACGGCCGGCACCCTGCAGACCGGAGAACCCGACGATCTCGCCCTTGTTGACATGGAAGGAGATGTTGTTATCCACAATTTTCTCCGGATAGAGCGGATGGTGGACGGTCCAGTTCTTCACTTCCAGGGCGACTTCCTTCGAAACATGGTGTTCTCTCTCCGGATAGCGGTCGTCCATCGCCCGGCCGACCATCCCCTTGATGATCCTGGCTTCTGACATATCGTCGACACCCTTTTCCAGGGTCTCGATCGTCGAGCCGTCCCTGAGGATTGTGCAGCGGTCCGCCACATACTCGATTTCGTTCAGCTTGTGGGTGATGATGATGGAGGTCAGCCCGTTCTTCTTGAACTCCTTCAGGAGATCCAGCAGCATTCTCGCATCCTCATCATTCAGGGAGGATGTCGGTTCATCAAGGACAAGCAGCCTGACCTTCTTGGAGAAGGCCTTCGCGATCTCGACCAGCTGCTGCTTGCCGGTTCCGATATCCTTGATCAGGGTCTGGGCGGACTCTTTGAGTCCGACCATCTTCATATGTCTCTCGGCTTCACTGTAGGTTTTGTCCCAGTCGATGACGCCGTATTTGTTCTTGATTTCGTTGCCCAGGAACATATTCTCTCCGATGGACAGCATCGGGATCAGTGCCAGTTCCTGGTGAATGACGACAATGCCGTCCTTCTCACTGTCAGACAGTTTTTTATAATGGCACTCTTTTCCTTCGTAGATTACTTTTCCGCTATAAGAGCCGTAAGGGTACTGCCCACTCAGGACGTTCATCAGGGTAGACTTTCCTGCTCCGTTCTCACCGATCAGTGCATGAATCTCTCCCCGTCTGACTTCCAGATTTACATCATCCAGTGCTTTCACACCTGGAAACTCTTTTGTGATGTGTTCCATCACAAGAATGTTGTCTTCCGCCAATCTGAGGATCCTCCTTCCCAGCAGTCTGCCTCAGGTCAGCCCGCTGCGCGATGCGCAGGGAAATTCTGCTTCAGGCAGGTGGTTGTCCAGCCGGCTCATTCTGATTTTGCCCTGCCAGACAGGTTTCATATCGGATGCCATGATGCATGGCATAGATGGTTTACCTGAAACAGGCGGGATGAATCATCCCGCCCATCCTGTTTCAGCTTGTTGTGCTGTTTGCAGGCATTATGCGCTGCCTGCTGCGCTGAGTCTCAGCCGCAGTGTCTGCAGCAGATTCCTCATTACTGTGCCGGATGAAGATATCCGTCAGAATCCTGTGTATAGTAACCAGTGTCGACAAGCTTCTCAACAGCATTGTCCTTCGTGACAACATCCGGGACAAGGAGCAGAGACGGGATCACCTTATTAACTGCGGTGTAGGACTTGTCATCAAATGTGCAGTCGAATCCGAACTTTCTGCCGTCGATCCAGGACTGATCAACCGTCTCACCGTTCAGGATTGCCTGCGCCAGATCAAGCGTGACAACTGCTTCATTTGCGACTGCCTTGTAGACGGTCATGGTCTGAAGGCCATCCATCAGATTCTTCAGGTTTGCTTCATCACCATCCTGTCCGGTGATCAGGACAGAATTCTTTCCAGCATAGTCAGACTGAATGGCCTGCGTCACGCCAAGAGCGGTGGAGTCGTTCGAGCAGAGCGCCACATCCAGCTGTGTTCCATCCGCATAGTAGGAACCGAGGATGTTCTGCATTCTGGACAGTGCCTTCTGTGTATCCCACTGAGCCGTCGCGACAGAATCGAAATCGGTCTGGCCGGACGGAACCTTCAGTGTTCCCTTGTCCAGATACGGCTGAAGGACGTCCATTGCACCCTTGTAGAAGAAGGTTGCATTGTTGTCTGCCGGATCGCCGGCGGTAATCTCCATGTTGTAGGTCTTGTCGCCCGCATTATCGAGATCCAGTGTATCGACGATGAACTTGCCCTGAAGTGTACCAACGGTGTAGTTATCGAAGGATACATAGTAGGTATCATTATCGTTCTTGATCAGACGGTCATAGGCGATGACCGGGATGTTTGCGTCTGCTGCCTCATCCACAACGGTGTTGAGGGCCTCACCATCGATGGCTGCGATGACAAGAAGATCAACCTTGTCAGCGATCATGTTCTGAATATCGGAAACCTGACGTCCGGAATCATTATCCGAATAGGTAACCTCTGTCGCATATCCGGCTTTCTTGAACTGCTCGTCCAGATAGGAGCCATCACGATTCCATCTCTCAAGGGACTGTGTCGGCATCGAGATTCCAATCTTCTTGCCTGCTCCAGATGCTCCCTCGGTAGCTGCCTCGGTAGCTGCCTCGGTCTCGCCTGCAAATGCAGAAACCGATCCGAACATTCCGACGACTGTAGCGATTGACAGTGCGACTGCTAACTGCTTCTTCATCTCATTTTCCTCCGTGATAGATGAATGGTTTATTTTTTGCCACATTGCACCGTGGCTGTAACTGTCGTTACTATATCATGGTCACATTCACGAAGAAATAGAATTAATTGTTCACATTTAGCCTATTTTTGCCTATACAGTGACAAAAAATACCCTCTGGCAGGATAATTTTGCCAGAGGGTGATTTGGAAGCAATATTTTGCTAATGTTAACCGGTTGTTATACAGGCCGGATTAACGAACTGAAAACTTATAGCAGGTCATGGACTGGAACAGCTCTCCGCCCCGGAGGATCGGCTTCAGGAACCCGTCCTGGTTGATCGAATTCGGGAAATACTGTGTTTCCAGACAGAATCCGCATCGTTTTCCATAGACGGCGCCATTCTTTCCCTTCTCCCCCTCTGTAATGAAATTGCCAGCATAGAACTGGAATCCCGGAAGATCTGTGAAGGCTTCCATGCAGATGCCGGTCTTCGGCTGGTAGGCTTCCGCAAACTTCACACGCGCTGTACGTTCCTGCTGCAGGACAAAATTGTGATCGTACCCTCCGACATACTTCAGCTGATCATTGTCGTCTGCGATATCACGCCCGATTGTCTTCGGCTCAGTAAAGTCAAAGGGAGTCCCGGCTACGGGAGCAATCTCCCCTGTCGGGATTGCCTCGTGGTCCCGTACGGGTGTATAGGCCTTCGCCGCAAGCTGGAGAACCGTATCCTCAATGCTGCCGGAATCATGTCCGCCCAGGTTAAAATAGGTGTGATTGGTCAGATTGCAGACGGTATCCCTGTCGCTTTCCGCCTGGTACTGAAGCAGAAGCCTGTCATCCTCTGTCAGCGTATAGGTAACGGAAGCTTTGAAGTTTCCCGGATACCCCTGTCTGAGATCCGCATCCTCGACCGAAAGCGTAACAGAGCTGTCCGTCTGCCCCGTTAATGTGAAGGTTCTTTTGTCAAAGCCATCCGGTCCTGAGTGCAGATTATTCTGATTGTCATTCACAGACAGCTGATAGGTCTGTCGTTCAGCGTGAAACGGGCTTTGTCGATCCGGTTTCCGGACCGGCCGATGCAGGCGCCGAAATAACAGCCGCCCTTGTAGTAGCCATCCGGACTGTCATAGCCCAGAACCAGATCCTGCATCTTTTCATTCTTGTCCTGAAACAGAATCGACACAATCGTTGCACCCAGATCTGTCACCTGAACCTGTGTCCCCTTCCCGTTTCTGATCGTATACAGGGAAAGTGTCTTTCCCTCCTTGTCCGTTCCGAACCTGCTCTGTGTTACAGACATCTCTCTTTCCTCCCTGAAAATACACCCATCCGTCCATATAATTAAAATTGCCGTCTAAACTTAACTTATCGCATAAAAGAGTGACAGACGAGCCATCCTGACGC
>USJM01000138.1 GCA_900555005.1 uncultured Lachnospiraceae bacterium
ATAACAACGGGCCTGATTGCGGGTCCGTATATTTTTGCTCTCGATGTTCGCATATTTGCGAACACGCCCCGAGAGGCCGCAATGTGAATCGGTGTATCTGCTAAATACAGGCTATGGTACTATGCTGACATCAAGATATTGGTAGTGTCCAGTAAGCTATGAAAACCTTGGGTACGAAGATATTGTGGAGGGCAAGTCAATGGAAATAAAAAACTTTGATGCTATTATTGCAGCCTACAAGGCAGCTGAGGGAACCGACCTGATCAAAGAAGGTGATGTCCGGGCAAAGTACACTGAGGTCGCGGAAGCGTTGGGGGTTGACACAAAGCTGTTGCGCAACCATACAGGAGTTGATATTCGTAAAGATTATGACCGGATTACGGACCAGACGCCCCTTGTGGTCGGGGAGGATGACATCCCTTTTGTTGTTGAGGTCGTCCGGAATTATTGCAGCCCGGATTACCAACATATCCGCAGGAGGGACTTTAGGGATGTACCGCTTCCTACGATCAAATACCTGATAGAGCGCTTTACAAAACTCCTTTTTGATCTTGGGCATGAACGGAAAACGCTTGTCAGCCAGATTGAGTCTATGGAAATGGTTACTCAGTATTCCCTGCGTAACCAACGCAAGGCCATTTTAGATCATCTCCGCGAAATGAAAACGCATTTTTCTGAGGAATATAATTTTGAAGATTATAATTCGTATTTGGATAGGTTTCAAGTAGAGAACTATGGCTGGAGAAAGATTATGGATGCCGACCATGACATCAAACAAGTCACTCGTGAACACTATGATATACGTGATAGAGAATGGGAAGCGGAATATGAGGACCTTTATGAACCTGAAACTGAGCCCGGAGAGCGTTGGAACCAAGAAACAGATGTAGAGGAAGCACTCGGTAATATACCTGAATATGTTGAACTCCAAAAAAATTGGTGGGAACTGAAGCACACCCAAGGTCAGTTCGTGAAAAAGAAAAAAGCGGAGATGAAAACAATCAAATGTCGCATGGAAGAACTACGGGCCGAAACAGAAATACAACTTTTGGAGAGACGACTGGAACCAATAGAGGAATTTTTCCCAAAATCGGATTTAGAACCGGAAGAGGTCTTAAAACAGGCAATCCAGCAAGTGAAAGACTTTAGGAAAAAGCTGGATATCGAAGAAGAGGAACAGCGTAAGAATCGCGGACGGCAATACACGAAGGAAGAGCTTGAAGCCGCATGGCAAAGGGTACAGAAAGAGAGCCACGCCTTAGATGTATGGGAGTATCTTAGGTGAGTGTGATGGGCCTACTTTCGGGTGGGCCCATCATTTTGAACATTAAGTTCGTATGACAGCGAACAAGCATTAAGCTACCGGAGGACTTATATGGTAAGACAAGAAACGGATAATTACAAAGGCGTTATCGTTTGCCCGTTCTGTGGTGCAAAGACATTTGTGGAATTCGGCGCACATGGACGGGCAAGCACACAGTGCAGGTGCAAGAAGTATTTGGTGTTTGATTATGACCAGATGGTTGCGATACCAAGCAAGCCGAAGCGTGGGTTATCCATGCGGTTCAGGACAAAGGAATAAAAGGATTATTACCACCGAGACATAGGGACCGAAAGCAGGCCACCACTGAGCCGGGGTAAATCATGACAAATGATCCATTTGCGATCGTTGGTCGTGGTTTATCCCGGCTTTTCTGTGCGGAAATTAAAAAAAACAAACTTATTTAATAGGGAAGATTCTAGCAATGACATGGGAAGGAGTCTACATGGAACGATCACCGCCGGTAATGATACATACCAACAACTACAGATAGTAACTCAAAAACAAATTATCTCAAAGCTATGGGTGCACACACGGCGGCGGGATGCAGAAGGAATTTTCACCACGGCGATGGCCGTAGTGAATCCGGATGCGTCCACCGTCTGTTCGTCGCACCTTTTTTGCTGCGGAACCGGTGGAGTGATCTGCCGGTTCCTTATGTGTCCTGCCGCCCGCACCAGCGGAAAGGACACAAAATGGCAAAGCATGAAATCGGCAATGCTGCAGATGACAGGATTGAGAAGAAGTCCAAGTTCGACCAGAACCGGACTGCGTTCGTTGACCCGAAGACAGGGGACTATGTCTTTAACGAATGGGTGAATCTGGGGACTGACAAGTACCCGAAGTGGGATCTCCGTGAAGTCGCCCGTATCCCGGCTGAAATGGGCAAATGGGTAAAGCTCCTCGATGAGGATGACGCTGCGGTGGACCTGCAGAACCGCTACGAAGATGAGCATCGTGATTACACGACGGAGAATAAGAAGCAGGCCAATCAGGAAATGGAGGATGATGATTCCGTTTCCGACGATGGACAGAGCGGGAATCCCATGGAAGACATTCCGGACAGAAATGCGGAGCCCGAGAAAATCCTGTTCGAGGAGCCTGAGAAGGATAATCCCCGTATCCAGCAGATCGAGCAGACGAAGGTGACACATCTTACGGAGGAGCAGCGGAACCTTTACTTCGACCATGTTGGGCAGCAGATGTACCTCGAGGATATCCGGAAGGAGAAAATCAGTGTGACTGGGAAGAATATCACGCAGCAGGCGGTATCCAAGCAGTGGAGGAAGACCATGAAGATCTTCTGTGACGACCTTGGGGTGGAGATGCCGAAGACTCGCGGAAAGAGGAAGAAGGACGATTAATCGGAAATCGTCGGGAGGTTGTTGTTTTCGCCTTGTAGTAGGGAGGACAACAGCCTCCTTTCCTGTTGGCATGGTGCCTGCGGGAATCAATGATTCAAAGGAGCAGAGTATGGAAAAAACACCACCTTCATATCATTACCTGCCGATGCCGGTCAAAGGACGACTGTATGCACACCAGCAGGCCGCATTCGATTTTGCCTGTGATTTATTCGGCCTCACGGATAGCCGGAAGAAATCCCCGGGCTGCGCCATCCTAGCTGAAATGGGCTGCGAGAAAAGTTTCATAGCCATCGGGATCGCCGGGATACTGTACCGTTCGGAAAAGTGAACAGGGCGCTGATTGTCGCACCTTTTTCCGTCCTTGGCACATGGGAATCGGAGCTGGAGCGCTTTGCAGCATATCCGTACCACCTGACCGTATTGTCGGGAACGATGGAGAAAAAAAGGCAGCGGTAAAGGCGGCAAAGGCGGCTGATGATCTGGAGATCCTTGCCGTAAATTACGAGAGCGCATGGAGGCTGGAGAAGGAGCTGACAGCGTTTGCGCCACAGCTTTTGTGCTGTGATGAGGCCCATCGGCTGAAGGATCCGCGCTCCCGGCAGAGCAAAGGAATACAGCACATCTCCGAGTATGCGGATTATCGACTCGTACTTACCGGCACGATTATCACCGGAAAGGAAATTGATGTATTTAGCCCCTATAAGGTGCTGAATCCTAGGATATTCGGAAGCAGCTTTTATAGCTTCCGGAACCGATACTTTGACATGGTCGGATACGGGGGTTATACCCCGGCATTCCGGGAGAGCATGACGGATGATTTCCTGCGTCGACTGCACAGCATCGCGTTCCGGATTACGAAGAAGGAATGCCTTGACCTGCCCGCCGTCACGGAAGAATTACGCACGGTTTCCTTGGAGCCGAAGGCCCGGAAACTGTATGACGAAATCGAGAAAGAGAGCTACGCGTCACTGAAGGGTTCGGAGGTTACGACGGTAAATATCCTAACGAAAACCCTGCGGCTGTCCCAGCTCACCTGCGGGTTCATCACGGATGACGATGGCAATGTCATGCAGGTATCGACGGCAAAACTGGATGCGGCTCTCAGACATCCTTGATTCGGCAATGGAGGATGGCAACAAGGTTGTCGTGATGGTGCGATTCGTCGCGGAGATGGATGCCATTGAAGCAATGCTGCAAAAGAAAGGCATCCGGTATTCCCTGATCAGGGGCGGTGTGAACGACCGGCAGGAACAGATCGACCGTTTCCAGAAGGAACCCAGCTGCAAAGTATTCGTAGGCCAGATTGCGGCAGCAGGACTTGGTATCACGCTCATTTCAGGAAGGCGCAGTCCCGCCTTCTTACGAATATGAAGCGACATCCCGAATCACGAGATGCTTATCTAGAAAAAAAGCAAAAACTTATAATCGGGCGTTTTGAAAAGGAACTTGCGATTCAGAACGGTGCGATGTCAATGAAAGATTACAAGGACTGGCTTGACCAGTTCAGATGAGGAGTACATATTATGAATGAAAATATTATTGAAGCAGTTGCGGGAATCTTTACCGGTAAGGGCGGCGGCCTCAAACTGGCCATTGCGTGTATTGCGATGCTTGGGCTTGTTAGTGTGATTACCGACAATGATTACGGGGTGGATGCCACTACAGCGTGGATGCCACTACAGCAAATGTCGGCAGGCTAAGCATAAAACCGAACCGCAGTAACGAGAATGACATCCCTGAAAAAGCCGGTGTTCCTGATTCGGTAGCAGTAGAGGTGCCAGTATGACCCCGGAAGCGGAGGAATGTCTGGAGATATTCCTTTCGTATAGGGAGCTACGCAGGATCTGGGAGTATATGGAGGCCCGGTTTACGTTGATCTCCATGGGTTATCCTGTCATGAGGCAAGGCGGTTCCTAGAAAACGTCATCAACCTCTTGCATGGTCCCGCAAGCATCAAGGTCATTCACGGGTACCATCACGGAACGGCCCTCCGGGATATGGTGCGAACGAACTTCCATAACATCCATGTGTACGCTGTATTACCAGACAGTGAAAACCAAGGCCTGACAACGCTTCGGGTCGCATGAACAACTGAACATCGGAGAAGAAGGGCCCTGCCTTTGGCTGGGCCCTAAATTTTTGTTTTTTTCGCGATTATCCGACTCCGGATGTCCGAGGATATCTGAGATCGGCAGGAGGATCAGTTCTTCTTTGTCATCCTCTTTACCTTCATGATAATAGATCAGGTCAAAGTATTTCGCATATTTCCCGTTTGGGCGAACCTGCATTCCTTCCCAGGACTTGAGCTGCTTTGCCATCAGGTCGACATCCTGCTCCAGTTTGGAACGTTCCGCCATGTGTTTCTTCTCATCATAGAAGATATGGAAGTAGCGTTCTTTCTCATCGGATGGATACAACTGGTGCCTGACAGTTACAAAGCTCCCATCCAGTCAATCTCTGTATGAGGAATTTCATCAGCTGGCAGTCCAGAAAAAGCAGGACTACGCTGAGTACCGTCAGATCA
>USJM01000139.1 GCA_900555005.1 uncultured Lachnospiraceae bacterium
CGTGATGGACAAGGTCCCGGCGGAGGAGCTGGTCAAGTCTTCCGATGGCAAGCTTGCGATCGTAGATGGAGACCCGGTCTTTGAGGATTCCTATGCAATTGCCCTTCAGAAGGGAAATGACCAGATGAAGAGTGCAGTGAACGCGGTCATCGAAGAGCTCAAGAAGAGCGGAGAGATGGATCAGATCTTCGCATCTCATGCAGACAGCACTGAGACAGAGGCGGAGACGGAAACTTCTACCGAGGCTTGAGAAGACAGCCGCAGGTCGAAGGGGAAATGCATAGTGGGCGGAACCTCCGTGCAGACGGGGGCTCCGCCCTTGTGGCGCATACAGGACAGGAGAAAATTGAAACATGAACTGGCTGAAGAGTATCGGTGAGGCTTTCTACAATGCGTGGGTACCCGAAAAGCGCTATCTGGCGTATCTGTCCGGGCTGCGCATGACCCTTCTGATTTCACTGTTTGCAGTGATCCTCGGAATTCTGATTGGAATCCTGATCGCGGTAACGAGGGTATCATCAAGACATACGAAAAGTCCGGTGGTAAAGTTCCTGAACAAGCTTGCGGTCCTGTATGTGACAGTGATCCGCGGCACACCGATGATCGTTCAGATTCTGATCATCTATAATCTGATCTTTACCTCCCCGAATACAAATCCCGTGATCGTAGGTGCCGTATGCTGCGGGATCAACTCGGGGGCATATGTCGCGGAGATCATCCGGGCAGGCATCGAGTCAATTCCAATCGGTCAGATGGAAGCCGGCCGGTCACTTGGAATGCCGTACCGAATGACGATGACGACAATCATCCTTCCGCAGGCGATCCGAAATATCCTTCCGGCGCTCGGCAATGAGTTTATATCTCTGATCAAGGAAACCTCCGTTATTTCCATCATTGCGGTCAACGATCTGACGAAGATGGCCGGCTATGTGGGATCCCGCACCTGGGATGTCATCCCGCCCTATGTGATCGCGGCTCTGTTCTACCTGGCGATGACGCTCGGGCTGAGCAAGATTCTCAGTATGGTGGAACATCGAATGGAAAAAGGAACCAGAAAGTGAGGCGCGCTATGAGCAGCATGATCGAAACGGTGAATCTGAAGAAGACGTTCGGCGACCATGAGGTCCTGCGCGGCATCAGCCAGCACATTGAAAAGGGCGAGAAGGTCGTCATCATCGGCCCGTCGGCTCCGGGAAGTCGACATTTTTACGGTGCCTGAATCTGCTGGAAGAACCGACCTCCGGGGATGTCATTTTCGAGGGAAAGAAGATCAACGCGCCAAGGGTTGATATTGACCAAGTCCGGCAGCGGATGGGGATGGTCTTTCAGCAGTTCAATCTGTTTCCGATGAAGACCGTCCGGCAGAACATTACGCTGGCACCTGTCCGCCTGAAGAAAATGACGCAGGAGGAAGCCGACGCACGGGCGGATGAGCTTTTAAAGCGGATCGGCCTGCCGGATAAGGCAGATGCCTATCCGGGGATGCTTTCCGGAGGACAGCAGCAGCGAATCGCAATTGCACGGGCGCTTGCCATGAACCCGGATCTGATGCTGTTCGATGAGCCGACGTCAGCCCTCGACCCGGAGATGGTCGGGGAGGTGCTGAGCATCATGAAGGAGCTTGCCGAGGACGGGATGACGATGGTCGTTGTCACGCATGAGATGGGTTTCGCCCGGGAGGTCGGCTCCAGAGTGCTGTTTATCGATGAGGGAATCGTTGCGGAGGAAAACACGCCGTACGAGTTTTTCACAAGCCCGCAGAACCCGAGACTCCGGGATTTCCTGTCAAAGGTATTATAAGAGTGTATGTATGAGCGGAGCAGCTGCGGCGGCTTCGCTCATTTTTATGAAGGCAGCGCGGAGGCGGCTTGATGATGCGCAAGCTTGTCAGCGGACGGACTCATTGCTATAATGACAGGATTATCAGGACAGGAGACGGCAGGATGCTGGTGACGGTGACAGGCGGAAGCGGGAGCGGGAAAAGTGCATACGCAGAGCAGACAGCCGTCCGGCTGGCAGAGGGAGGCCGGCTTCTGTACCTTGCCACGATGATGCGGACGGCGCCGGAGCACAGGAGCGAATCCGCAGGCACAGGGCACTGAGGAGTGGAAAAGGGTTCCTGACGATTGAGAAAACCGACAGACTTTGTGAGATCGACCCTGGCGTTCTTCAGGGGGCGACGGTTCTGCTGGAGGACCTGTCAAACCTGGCTGCGAATGTTTTTTTCGGATCAGGAGAGAAAGCAGTGGGACGGGCGGACCGGGAAGGTGCTTATGTGTCCTGTCTGCGGGATCTCGGATATCTGCGGAAGCAGGCGGATCATCTTGTTGTCGTGATGAATGAGGTGTTTGGGGACGGGTCCGCTATGAGGAGGGAACGATGCAGTATCTGCATCTGCTCGGGGCATTGAACAGCGCCGTGGCAAAGCAGGCGGATGCTGGTACGAGGTCGTGTACGGGATCCCCGTCCCTCTTCTGGGAGAAACATTGGCGGCTGCATCTGTTTGAGATCAGGCATATGACGATAAAGAATCTGTATGAAAGTCTGGTCATTGCATTTTCCACCTATTCCAGCATTCCGATGCCGAAGGTGGACTGGAATGACGAGAACATGAAGTATACCATCTGTTTCTTTCCGCTCATCGGTGCGGTGATCGGCGGCATTTCATGGCTCTTTGCCGCCCTCGCGGCGTCGCTTCGGATCGGCGTGATTCTGAGATCGGCAGTACTGGTTCTGATCCCGCTGGCTGTGACGGGAGGCATCCATCTTGACGGGCTGCTCGATGCGGCGGATGCCCTGAGCTCCTGGAAGCCGCGTCAGGAGCGGCTGGCAATTATGAAGGACAGCCACTGTGGCGCGTTCGCGGTCATCTGGTGCTGTGCCTATTTCCTCGCCTCATTCGGGGTCTTCTCTGAAATGAAGACGTCCAGCCCATCCTGCATGGCACAGCTGCTTTTGACCTATATGACAGCGAGAGCCTACTCGGGACTGGCGCTTCTGACATTTCCGAAGGCGAAACATACAGGCCTTCTGCGGACATTTTCAGACAAGGCGATGAATGACAGGGGGGCGCGGATCTTGACAGGAATGCTGGCGGTGCTGACAGCTCTGATGATTCTGACAGCTCCGGTCAGAGGCGTGATCTGTTCGCTGGCAGGGGCTGCCGGATTCTGGCTGTACAGAAGGCTGTCCGAAAGACATTTGGCGGGATCACCGGCGACCTGGCGGGCTGTTTCCTCTGCCTGGAGGAGTTGTGTATGGCGGCTGTGATTGCACTGGTGGGATGAAAGAGATGTATATCATTACAGGCGGCGCATTCCAGGGAAAATGGAGCTATGCGCAGGAGCAGACTGGACTTCCGGCGGAGGCATTTGCGGACGGAGGAACAGCTGAATACGAAGAAATATTCCACGCAGAGGGCATTGTGAACTTCCACCTTTATGTGCGCCGCTATCTCTCGGGGCAGGAAGAGAAGGAGCTGGAAGTCTTTGCACAGAGATTATATGAAGAAAACCCTGATCTTGTACTGGTGACGGATGAGGTTGGCTCGGGTATTGTACCCATGGATCCCGAGGAGAGGGTATACCGCGAGACGGTCGGGAGGACCTGTACATTCCTTGCGCGCCGCGCGCAGCGGGTTGATCGGGTTGTCTGCGGGATCGGGATGGTACTTCAGCTGAAACCGGATACGGACGGCGGGAAACAGGCCTGAGGAGAAAAAACGAACCAGGATCACGGAGAACAGACATGACTTTCAGGGCAGCGGCCCGGGGAACATGCCGGCAGGAGCCGGTGCGGCCTGAGGCTGCTGGATGCTGGAAGGACAGAGATGAGGAGCGAGATGGCGGAGGAGATTAAAGTCTGCCTTGTGCGGCATGGAAAGACAGAGGGAAATGTCCGGAGGGGCTATATCGGCTGTCGGACAGATGAGGATCTGTGTGAGGAAGGACGAAAGGAGCTTGAGATCTATAAAAGCAAGGGCAGGTATCCGGCTGCGGAGCGACTTTACAGGAGTCCGATGAAGCGCTGTCTCCAGACAGCAGAGATCATCTGGCCCGAACTTCTGAGACCGGAGACATGCAGGGTGGTGGAGGATTTCCGCGAGTGCGATTTTGGGGCGTTTGATGGAAAGAGCTATGCAGAGCTGAACGGCGTGCCGGATTATCAGCACTGGGTCGACTCTGACGGGATGGGGGCATTTCCAGGCGGAGAGGATCCGAAGGATTTCAGAAGACGGACGTCAGACGCATTTCTCGCGGTGGCAGAGGAACTGTTTGCAGACGGCATCCGGAACGCTGCCTTTGCCGTCCATGGAGGAACCATCATGAGTGTGATGGCTGCCTTCGGGGACCCGGAGAGAAGTTATTATGACTGGCATGTCTGGAACGGGGACGGTTTTCTGGTAACCATGTCGGAACAAGACTGGAGGAAGGCGCATCGCTTCAGGAAGATCGAGCGGCTTCTTCCCGTGGAGGACACAGAGGGATGATATCATATCTGAAGGGAGAGCTGGCCGGTGCCGGAGAGGGTATAGCTGTTGTCGATGTAGGCGGGATGGGATTCAGGGTCTTCATCACAGACCGTGATCAGGCAGATCTTCCGGCTGTCGGCGATCCGGTTCAGCTCTATACCTATCTGTCCGTCCGGGAAGATGCGATCTGGCTGTATGGGTTTCTGTCGGAGGAGGACCGGCAGGTCTTCCGCCAGCTTCTGACAGTATCCGGGGTTGGCCCGAAGGCAGCGCTTGGTATTCTGTCCGCTCTTTCTGCCAATGATCTGCGGTTTGCTGTTTTCTCGGACGATGTCAAGGCCATTTCAAAGGCGCCGGGCGTCGGACTGAAAACGGCAAAGAAACTGATTCTGGAACTCAAGGACAGGCTGAAGCTGGAGGATGCGATTCCGGGAGGCGGAAACCCGGACGAAGAAGCCGGCTCCCACGCGCAGGATACGGATGTGACGGAGGCAGTGGAGGCGCTTGTGACGCTGGGGTATTCCAGCTCGGAGGCTCTCCGCGCAGTGAAGCGGGTTAAAATGGCCGGGGACATGAAGACAGAGGATATCCTCGGCGAGGCACTGAAAGTGATAGGATTGTAAGATGGCAAGAAGAATTACGACGACGGATGAGACGGAAGAGGATTCCAGGATCGAACCAAAGCTCAGGCCGCAGAGGCTGGACGAGTA
>USJM01000140.1 GCA_900555005.1 uncultured Lachnospiraceae bacterium
CCTGAATCCCCCATCCGTAAGAACAGGGTAGCCGAGCTCCTTCAGCTTCCCGATCAGCTCCGTGATGGCCTCATCCTCAACTTTCTTCAGGTCGTCGTGGCTGATCCTCCCTGTGTCAAATGCCCTTCTGGCTTCCTTGAGCTTCTGTGGTCTGAGAAAGCTTCCTACATAATCATATCGAAATGGTGTCTGAAGTGTCTTCATCTGTCCTGATCCTCCTGTTGTTTTCCTGACGATCCCTCGTCAGTTCCTTTTTTTACTTTCTTCCTGTTCCCGATGACAGGGAACTCTCTGACGTTCGCACGGTTGTATTTCTGCTGTCTGGATCCTGTCCCTGATTATATGGAAGACATCTTTTCTGGTAAAATACCTGTTTCATTTGAAATACCATAGATAGAATCTATGGATCATGATACACTGTATGCTGAACCTATTGATTGAAGAAGTTCCGATTCTCTTCTGATCATCGAAGAGACTGTATGAAGCACCGGACAAAAGCGCCGGACAAAAGAGCATTCGAATCGGGTGGGGTATATGACACTGAAACAGCTGGAGTATCTGATCGTTGTAGCAGAGACCGGAAGCATCACGGAGGCCGCGAGAAAGCTCTATATCGCTCAGCCGAGCCTTACCGCGGCCATCCACGAGCTTGAGAAAGAATATGATATCCCGATCTTTACCAGATCAAGAAAAGGGATGGAACTGACGTCGGAGGGGGACGAGTTCCTCGGATATGCCAGACAGATCCTGGAACAGGCCAGCCTGGTCGATGAACGATATAAAAAGAAAAATGCTGTGAAGCAGCGCTTCTGCGTTTCTTCACAGCATTACTCATTCGCCGTAGAGGCATTTGTCCGGCTGCTGAAGGAGTACGCCGGAACAAAGTATGAATTTCACATGAGGGAAACACAGACATACGACATCATCGATGACGTCGCGCACCTCAGAAGTGAGCTCGGGATTCTGTATCTGAACAGCTTCAACGAGACCGTCCTTCGAAAAACGCTGCGGGACCAGGGGCTCTCCTTCACCCGGCTTTTCATCGCCAGGCCGCATGTCTTTATCGGAAAAGACAATCCACTCGCTTCCCAAAGCGCCGTGACGCCCGAGGATCTGAAGCCTTATCCGCGCCTCAGCTTCGAGCAGGGCAGCCACAACTCCTTCTATTTCTCCGAGGAAATACTGAGTACCATGGACTGTGACCGGGAGCTTTATGTCTGTGACCGTGCCACCCTGTTCAACATGCTGGTCGGGATCAACGGATATACCATCAGCAGCGGGATCATCAGCGAGGAGCTGAACGGGCCGCACATCATATCCCGTCCACTCCTGGTCGATGACTTCATGGAAATCGGCTATATTCTGCCGGTCTCGATCCGCCCCTCGCAGCTGACACAGCGGTACATTCAGGTTCTGAAAACACTCTGCGAAGCTTACCAGTGAGCGTATGTCTCATGCATCCACATCGCGGTGCCTGTCCATGTACTTCTTGATCTTCTTTTTACACTTGCCGCATTTGCTGCCTGCACCGGTTGCCTTCCGGACGTCCTTGAAACAGTCCGCCCCTGCCTTCATGGCATCCCGGACATCTCCCTTCGTCACGTGGCGGCAAGCGCATATCACATCTTCCCTGCTCATCAGAGAACCAGAGACGGAGCCGTGTAGACTCTCCCAAGCAGTTCCTGGTTCAGCGCATACAACCCCTTTGGATCATGGCCAAACAGCTTGTACTTTTTGATCAGGTCATCGGCATTCTTTTCTTCCTCGCCCTGCTCTTTTACAAACCAGTCGAAACACTGCATGGTGCGGAAATCATTGACATCCTGTGCAGCCTTGTATATGGTGTTGATCAGGCTCGTGACATACTGCTCATGCTCCAGGCCCTCACGCAGCGGATCCTCCGGGCTGGCATAGCTTTTATCCGGCTTGTCAACCGCCTCGAATACTACCCGTTCTCCGTTATTCTGGAGATAGGTTCTCATCAGCATCGCATGATCGCGCTCTTCCTGCGCCTGAATGTCATACCAGTGCGCAAAGCCATCAAGCCCCTCATCATAAAAATAATTTGCGAAGTCCAGATACAGATATGCAGAATAAAATTCCTTGTTGATCTGCGTATTGATCAGGTCCCTGACTTTCGGATTCAGCATTGTCATACCTCCCTTATCCGGTTTGTAAATGAATATACTCATCTTTTATGAAGGTTCTGTGTATTACACCAGATCCCCCAGAATGTCGATCGCATCGTCCAGCGCATCCATGGCCTCATCTACATCCTCTGTGTTTTGATCTTTGTCATCCATCTCATCCGTCAGCTGCGCCAGCATGTCCTTTGCTTCCTCAATTTTGGATAGAATTTCTAAAAGCTCCTCACTGTACTCTTCCATGGTCCTGTCCTCCTGACCATCCCTGTCCATCAAAGCCGATTTGATCCCGATCACGGTATTCACCATCGCCCACCCCCCTTCTGCCCGCTGATCCCGGCTCTCTGCATCTTTTTCTATAACATCGGCGCTCCCGCATCACTCGATCTTTGTCGATGCTGCCGCATAAAACGCCGGATAGGTCTCCTTCAGATACCGTACATTCCCGACCCAGTTCATGAGTAGAAGACGAAGGACTTTCTCAAAGTCCTGGTTGAAATGTTCAATATCCTGTTCTGAAAGGTCATCCCAGGATCCACGCAGGCGAAATTCATCCATGAGATGGAACACGCCCCAGAGCATCTCAGAGAAGCATTCGTGCTCGATGATCAGCGGATTGGATGCGATGACCAGAATATTGGTCTGGTTGGATCGGATGATCTGCTGAATTTTCGTATAACCGGCAGCATCCATGTGAACGTTCAGCTTCACACTCTGAAGTTGTTTTTGGACTTCTCCAACCCTCCCGGACTGCTCAGCGCCATTTTTCACGACTTCGTATACAAGACCATCCGCATCGGTCATTCGCAGAATTTCCCGGATCAGGAAAGCGCCGATTCCAGTGAAAAATGAACTTGTCAGCATCTTTGTCTTTTCGAGCCGCTCTTTCTTCTCGCGTTCCTCTACGAGCTCTCCGACCACCAGGGTTGCGATGGCGATGGTGACCGGCATAAATGCCAGATCTTGCAGAAGATAGAAGACGGTTGTCCGCTCATCATGAAAAATCAGAACCTGCAGAAGATAAATAGCTGCTGACAGGACAATGAGCGCCAGCACCACGCGGCGGGTCGTTTTTCTGTCCATAAAGGACTCCTCTCTGAATATCGAAACTGCTTTTCATACTGCTTTCACCATTCTATCCTGAGCCTGTCAGTTATTCAAGGAGCTCAGCCGGTAACAATACAGCCCGGCATCTTCTGCAATTTCGTACAAAATGAGCCAAAAAAGCGGTTGCCTCCCCTCTCCTGAGGTGGGAAAACAGCCGCTATATGAAGCATCATAAAGATTGGTCAGACAATCTCTCTTCCGAGTCTTTCGCACTCCGCGAGAATGTCATCCGTGATCTCACCGTCCGCGACGACACTTGCAGTCTCCAGGATGATGCCCGCCCCGTGGATATCACGTTCCAGATGGATGATCCAGTTGTCATCTCCGTCCTTATTCGTGAAAAGTGCGACCTTTTTTCCCTGAAGCTTCGGCTTAAGCGCATTGTACAGGCGGCCGAACCTGCAGTTCAGCCCCTCTCCCTTTTTGATCATCGGCGTTCCGAGTGCAATCCCCGAGAGGAAACCGCCATATTGGTGTTAAACTCCTCAGCGGTAAACATATCAACCTTCCCGCCGGCATCCTCTGCTCCTTTTGCGACCGCATCGGCCATATCCACGATGTCATCTCTGTCTCCGTCATACACGACTGCAATCTTGCCGTACATATCTGATTTCCTTTCCTTTTCCTTCAGCCAGGTTTCTATTTCCTGACATCATTATCTTCTGTTCGTACCATAGCACCGCACCAAACGGGTGTCAAATGCTAGCAGTGGCGCCGGGTGGGTTCATTCAGGTTCAATTCCACTTCCGGAGCAGTGCTGACAAGCTCAGTTCCACTTCCGGAGCAGTGCCGACAGATCCAGCCCGCCGTTCGAGACCACGCTCGACATACCTCCCTCGCCGTTCTCCTGCCGGCTGCTCCTGCCCGTGCGCCTGTCCGGACGCTGCCCGCCGCTCTTTCCATCTGCACGCCTGTCATTCTGGTGCTGTATCCCGGTCTTTCCGTCCCCGCGTCTTCCATTCTGGCGCTGTCTGCTGTTCTTGTCGTCTTCGCGACGGCTGTCCGGGCGCTGTTTTTCCTGCTTATGGCCGCCAGATGACGTCCCATCCTGCTTCTTCCCATGAACCGCCGGTTCTCCGAGCTTCATCGACAGGGAGATCCGGTTCCGGTTCAGATCCACGTCCAGCACCTTCACATCTACAATGTCTCCGACTGAGACAACATCCAGCGGGGACTTGACAAAGCCATGGTCACTCATCTGAGAGATGTGCACCAGACCGTCCTCGTGGACCCCGATGTCGACAAATGCGCCGAAGTCCACAATGTTCCGGACGGTGCCCTTGAGAATCATGCCCGGTTTCAGATCCTTCATATCCATGACATCCGATCTGAGGACCGGCTTCGGCATATCAGAGCGGGGATCCCTCCCCGGCTTCTCCAGCTCCTTCGCGATATCTGCCAGTGTCTCTTTTCCGACACCGAATTGCTCCGCCAGCCTTCCGATGCCGCCCTCCGTGCGGATGCGGCTGTCAAGATCGCGGATCTGACCCTTCTCGACATCCTCCTTGGTATAACCGAATTCCTTCAGCAGCCTGGCTGCCGCCTCATAGGACTCCGGATGCACCCCGGTCATGTCGAGCGGATTCTTACCGCCCCGGATCCGCAGGAAACCTGCGCACTGCTCGAAGGCCTTCGGACCGAGCCCGGACACCTTCAGGAGCTGCTTTCTGTCCTCGAATTTCCCGTTCTCCTCCCGGTAGCTGACGATCGACTTCGCCGTCTTTTTGGTGATGCCGGACACGTACAGAAGCAGCGGCCAGGACGCTGTATTCAGGTCAACGCCAACCTCATTGACACAGTCCTCGACCACACCTTCCAGCTTTCCGCCCAGCTTCTTCTGGTCACAGTCATGCTGGTACTGACCGACCCCGATCGACTTCGGGTCAATCTTGACGAGCTCCGCCAGCGGATCCTGAAGCCGTCTGGCG
>USJM01000141.1 GCA_900555005.1 uncultured Lachnospiraceae bacterium
AAGGGGATCCGCGGATATCCGCGGATCCCCTTTTTTTGTCACATTATACGCGGGACAAATACTCTCCCGTTCTAGTGTCAATCTTCAGCTTATCACCTGTGTTGACAAACAGCGGCACCTGAATCTGCGCACCTGTCTCGACGGTTGCCGGCTTGGTTGCACCTGTCGCAGTGTTCCCCTTCAGGCCCGGCTCAGTCTCAGTGACTTCGAGCTCAACGAACAGCGGCGGCTCGATTGCGAACACAGATCCGTTGTAGGAAAGGACCTTTACATTCTCGTTCTCCTTGACGAACTTCATGCTGTCGCCGACGATATCGCTGTTGATGGCAATCTGATCGTAGGTCTCAACATTCATGAAATTGTACAGATCGCCGTCCTGGTACAGATACTGCATATCGATGCGGTCAATTCTTGCCTGCGGGAACTTCTCAGTCGGGCGAACGTTCTCTCGACAACGCCGCCATCGATGACATTCCTGAGCTTGGTACGGACAAATGCCGCTCCCTTGCCCGGCTTGACATGCTGAAACTCCATGACCTGCATAACCTGTCCATCGATCTCCAGTGTAATGCCGTTCCTGAAATCGCCTGCTGATACCATATAAATTCCTCCTTATGTCCTTATCGCATATCCGTAGATCGCATCGCATCTTTTGATTCCGCCATGCATCCTTTATTTTATGCCATTTCACGGCTCAGTTCAAGGACTTTTCACGGTTCAGCAGGGTTCAACAGCCTTCATCAGCCGTCCGGCGCGCATCTCACCAGACAGGAAACCATACTTCTGCCTTTCCGGCAGCCCATATCAGACTGCCGAAGGCTTTGCTGCGTCAGTTTCCTCTGATCTCCTGCCTCATGAAGCCGACATAGGAAATCTCGAATGAGACAAATGTCAGCGCCAGCAGCCCGACCAGATGCGGCCACACCAGAAGAAGACTCTGACCCAGGGACAGATATCCACTGATGGCCCCGACCAGCTGCGCATAGGAAACCGCGTTGATGGCTCTCGCCGCAGGGTTCATGATAATCGACGCCGCCTCTGAGTACAGATAGTACGGCGATATGCGATTCAGCCCTGTGTTCAGATTTGCATTCTTCAGTGCATTGGCAGCCTGCTGATACTCCGTGCTGACCGGATACACGCCGTCCGCGATGATCCCTGCCAGCAGGCTCATGAAGATCGCAAAGAACAGCCAGAGGGCGATGGAAGCCAGCGCAGAGGTTGCTGCATGGCGTGTGAAAACCGAAAACAGCATTGACATGGCCAGCCAGAAGCAGATATACACGATCGTATAGATCAGGTAGATCAGCACTCTCGCGATCTGCTCTCCATCCGGTTTGATTCCGGAGAAAAGGAAGCCCGCCGCCCCAACCGCGATACCGGTCGCAAACACCATGACTGTGATCAGCGTTGCCGATGCCAGGAACTTTCCGACGATAATGGAATCCCTGTAGATCGGCTGGGGGACAAGCCGGTTCAGCGTCCCGTTGCTCTTCTCTGAATTGATCGCGTCAAATCCCAGAATCAGCCCGATGAACGGCCCGATCAGTGCGATCAGAGACATATAGGACGGAATGGAATTGCCGGAGGTCGTATACAGTTTCAGGAACATGAAGGTCGTGTCAAAGGAATCGCCTTCCCAGAAGCCGCCGCATCCATGGCCGATTTAATACCTGTCAGCGCGCCGTACACACTCGCGATCGACAGTGCCGCGACAATTACCAGGATGATGACCAGACGCTTGCTGCAGATATGGTCTGCGAGCTCTTTCCTGTAAAGCGCATCCAGACTGTGATAGCGTACCTGACGCCTCTCCTCGGCAGCTGCTTCCAGCTCAGGATCCTTCTGGGACTCCATTTTCCCGACTACACTGTCAACCTTCTCCCTGACGGCATCGAGCCCTTTTTCCTTCTTCGGCTTCATTCCGAACCAGGCACGATTGTCGGAGGTTTGTCTTTTTGTCCCGGCCTCAGACTTTTTTTCTGCCGCCGTGCTCTTTACCGGACTTGACATGTTTTGCCTCCTCTTTCTCTGCCTGTTCAAAATAAACCCTGTAAATTTCATCCAGGTCTCCGCCCTTCTGACGCAGGTGGAGCAGCGTGTAGTGATTCACGCCCAGGAACTCCGTGATCTGTTTCCGAAGGTCCCTGTCCGACTCGATGATGAAGCGCTCACCTTCCTTCGACACCTTCTTCACGCCGTCCAGCGTTCCGATGAAGCCAAGGAAACGATCATCACAGGGCTCAACTTCTATCTCAAGGACGTAATGTCCTTCCGAGACAATCTTCCTGCCCAGCTCGTTGATCTTGCCTGATGCGATCAGATTGCCGCCGACAAAGATCCCGACTCTGTCGCAGATCTGCTGGATCTGGTAGAGCTGATGGGAGGACACCAGTACGGTTCTTCCGTCCTCGACAGACAGCTGCTTGATCAGCTGCAGGAATTCCCGCATGCCTTCCGGGTCCAGTCCGAGGGTCGGTTCGTCCATGATGATGACCTCCGGGTCCTTCATCAGAACATCGGCAATCCCGAGCCTCTGCCGCATACCCTTTGAATAGGTATTCGTTTTCTGGTTACCGGCATACGTCATCCCGACCCGCTCCAGCAGCTGGTCGATCCTGCCATCAATCTCCTTCTCCGGCACTCCATTGAGACGTGCTGTGAAACGGAGGTTCTCCCTTCCGGTCATGTCCCCGTAAAACCCGACATTGTCCGGAAGATACCCTGTGATGCGCTTGACCTGAAGCGAGTCTCTCGTGCAGTCATGCCGGTCGATCGCGGCACTGCCAAGTGTCGGCTCCGTCAGTCCGAGCAGCATCAGTATCGTCGTCGTCTTTCCTGCACCATTCGGCCCGAGCAGCCCGAAAATCTCTCCCTTTTTAATGCTGAGGTTGAGATGGTTGACTGCCACCTTGCTGCCGTACGCCTTCGTCAGGTCTTTGGTGCGGATGATTGTATAATCTTCCGACATTTTTTATCTCCTGCCGAACTTGCGGATAATCGCCCAAAGGCTGACAACAAGTGCTGCGATGATGACGATGGCGACAACGCCCCAGCCAGTATGATTCTGGACAGAAACGCGCAGATCCGCCTCTGAGCTTGCGTTATCGTTCTTCGCCGTAATCGCGGTGACATAGTCTCCGATCACTGCATCCTTTGCCGGTGTGATCGTCGCGGTCACCTCCTTGGACGCACCCGGATCAATCGAATCGATGGTGCTGTTGTCGAACTCGACATTCCAGTCCGTCGAGGCCTGGGACGTCAGCTGGACATTCTTCAGGGCAACATTCCCGGTATTCTGGACTTCGAGTGTGACCTTCCTGCCTTCCCCGGCATAGGCCTTTGCAGAGAGATTCCCGGACGGAGTCGTCAGGGTCATCCCATATGTACCTGTGATCGTGACGGTCAGCGGAAGCTTCAGTGTCTCATCGCCGGATGTTGCGGTGCAGTCAATCTCATAATCACCCTGCTTGGCATCCTTGGACGGTGTGACTGCAACTGTGATGGAGGAGCTTGATCCTGCGTCAACCGGTACGGAAGCCGACTGTGCAGATGCCCCGGACGGTGTAAAGGTAACGGTCCATCCATCCGGAACGTTGTCTGCTGCCAGCGCATACGTTGCGTTCGCAGACCCATTGTTCTTCAGTGTCGTGGAAAAGCTGAAATTGGTGGAAGAAGCGCCCTGCTGCTCCGGATACTCTGCCGTAAACTCGCCGGCCGCAACACCCTTCTCATTCTTGTCAACTTTGACCGTCAGCGGAAGCTTTGCGTCCGTACTGTCACCCTTGGCTTCCAGCGTCAGATTGTAGGTTCCCTCCTTTGTGTCCTCCGGAACGGAAAGCGCGTAGCTCAGTGTCGGTGAAGCCTCCTTCGTCTGCGCAGCCGCAACATGAACCATCGAAACCTCTGAGGAAGAGCCCTTGAAGCTTCCTGTCCAGCCATCCGGCAGATCTGCGGCGCTCAGTTCAACCGTGTCCTGTTTGTCCCCGTCATTCGTCAGATAGAGGGAAAATGTGGTGGAGTCTCCCGGCTTGACGGACACACCCGGATAATCCGTGCTGAACACGACGTCCGTTCCCGATACTGTGGGGGCCGGTGCCTCTGTCTCCGACTGCGCGGTTGTACTGCTGCCGGCAGCATACGCGTTGACCGATGTGAAGGACCATGCCGCAATGGCGCTGCACAGCACTCCTGCCAGGACCACATTTTTCGCAATCCCAGCTCTATTGCTTCTTACCGTTGCCTTTTCCATGACTTTGCTCCTTTAATTTTTGAAGATTTGTGTCGATCAGGCAAAAAAGCGACACACAATTATCAACGTCTAAAGTAAACGCATTGTGTGTCGCTCCTGTTATAGAATTGTGTTCAATTTGTGAACGGAGATCAGCTCTCTGTCTCCGCTTCCGCCTCTGTATCTGTATTCTGATTCAGCAGGCTGACATTGATCCCGTCCAGAACGGTTGTCCGGTAGAGCTTCTCGTATTCATCCTCGAAGCCGCGCTGAACCACCAGGCCGATTTCATCGTGATTGAAGAAGTAGTACTCACTGTCGGAGACGCCCTCCGGATACAGGCAGCCGCAATACTCGTAGTATCTGCCGTCGTCGACATTGAAGACAAATCTCGAGATGACCATCAGGGATTTGTTTGCGCCGTTCAGCAGCACAACCGACCCGATCGGAAGCCAGTCATCTGCCTTCAGTCCGTTCCCGTCCTTCGCTTCCTTCAGTGCATGAAGGTCGACCGTTGCCTCGATTTCCGATTCTGCCTCAGACTCACTGAATACACCCTCTGTTTCCCCGGGCATCACCTGGCTGCTTTCTGTCTGTTCCTTCTCTGCCTGCAGCTTCACGGTTCCGCTGACGGCGCTGCCCGCCTTCTCAGTGGTCTGACCCTGTCCTGCATATGCCGGTGCCGCAGAAAGCATCACGCCTGCGAACACCGCTGCCAGAATCTGCCGTCCTGTTTTCTTCGCCTGCATCTCAGTCATCATCTGGATTGTTCTCCTTTATCGTCCGTAACTGTTCTTCTTCTCATCCGCCATCCGCTTCATCTCAGCTGCAGTCGCGCGCACCGCATCCGTGATCTGAACGCCTCCAAGGATTCTGGCAAGCTCATCCGTGATCTCTTCTCCTGTCAGCTGCCGGACGCCCGTGTGTGTTCTTCCG
>USJM01000142.1 GCA_900555005.1 uncultured Lachnospiraceae bacterium
ATAGCCCCTGCTCGTCGTTCCCGGTCTCATCGACAAAGCCCTCATGGAAGGGCTGCGTCTCCACCGTATAGCCATATTCCTTCATCTTGCCTGCGATGTAATCTGCCGCGCGAAGCTCATCGTCCGACCCGGTCATACTGTCATAGGCAGACAGCGCCTGCAGCACCTGCCGGACGCTCTCCGGATCCGCCATCCCCGGGATCTCCGGCTCCGGCGCAGCGGTCTCGGACTGCGTGCCGTCCCCGCCGGCACTGCTTCCGGTTTCACCCTCCGCAATTCTGCGCAGCGCATCCTGATCCCCGCTATCCATCGCTTTCTGCAGTTCTTCCATCGATATACCGGAATCGTTCTGAACAGCATGACCGGCGTCCTCGATCAGACCGCTTCCGGAAGAATCAACCCCATCCTGGGCAATCTGCGCATCAGTTGAACCGGTCTGCTCCTGGCTCAGCTGAGATGCCGAAAGCTCGCCCGCCCAGAGAAGATCGCCTGAAAAGAGAGATGCTGCACTGGTCCCGATCAGCACAACTGACAATGCCGCAGCCGCTATGCGGTGTGTTTTCCAGATTCCTTTGTTTCTATATGGATTCATTTTTATACACTTTCTACACGATTTCCGCTGTTCATCAAAGTTGTCAGTCATCATCATTATATTGATTGGCCCCCCGAAAATCAAATCTGACCAGCCGGCCCGCCAGTCTTCGGGCCTCTTCGGATCAGCACCCTCCCATGCGGTAACTTCTGCAGGAAGCTCTGTATGTTGCCGTATTATATTCGGAGAATTCAGGAACTTTCGTAAATAATAGATGTTTTCTCAAAATATGAGGCATGATTGTTTGACTCCTGAAATCGCTGGTGGTACACTCTTCCCTGATACAGGCACGCATAGCATGCCGGTCTCCGTCCAGTTTCCGGCCGCTGCTGCCAGCGCTGCTGATACAGGCGCGCAAGGTACGAATATGTGTGCATGGGATGCCGTGTCAGAAGGCTCTGATTCAGGAAAGTGAGGGGTTGCAAATGGTTGCAAAGAAAGACATCGACTGGGGCTCTCTCGGCTTCGGTTACATCAAAACCGACAAGAGGTTCGTTTCCAATTATAAGAACGGCGCGTGGGATGAGGGTGTTCTCACGGATGACGCCAATGTCGTCATGAACGAATGCGCCGGCGTCCTTCAGTATTCACAGTCCTGCTTTGAGGGATTGAAGGCATACACGACGGAGGATGGAAAGATTGTCTGCTTCCGCCCCGATCAGAACGCTCTCCGTATGAAGAGCTCCTGCGAGCGTCTCGAGATGCCGGTCTTCCCGGTTGACAGATGGGTGAAGGCGGTCGTCGATACGGTTCGCGCAGATGAAGCCTGGGTTCCGCCATATGGCAGCGGCGCAACGCTCTACATCCGCCCCTATATGTTCGGCTCAAACCCGGTCATCGGAGTCAAACCGGCCGACGAGTATCAGTTCCGTATCTTCACCACGCCGGTCGGCCCGTACTTCAAGGGAGGCGCGAAGCCGATTGTCATCCGCATATCTGACTTCGACCGCGCAGCGCCTCATGGAACCGGCATGTCAAGGCAGGCCTGAACTATGCGATGAGCCTTCATGCGATCATGGATGCGCATCGGAATGGTTTCAACGAAAACCTCTACCTTGATCCGGCAACCCGCACGAAGATTGAGGAGACCGGCGGCGCCAATGTCATATTTGTCACGCCTGACAAGACGCTGGTTGTCCCGAAGTCTCCAAGCATTCTTCCGTCCATCACCAGAAGAAGCATCGTCTACATCGCTCAGAACATCCTCGGCATGAAGGTCGACGAGCGTGAGGTGCTGTTTGACGAGGTCAAGAAGGGTGCTTTTGCAGAATGCGGCCTCTGCGGAACCGCTGCCGTCATATCCCCTGTCGGAAAGATCTTCGACCATGGCACCGAGTACGCATTCCCGTCCGGCATGGAGGAGATGGGTCCTGTTCTGAAGAAGCTGTATGATACGCTGACCGGGATCCAGATGGGGCGTCTCGAGGCTCCGGAGGGCTGGATTCAGGTCATCGACGGCTGAAATCCAATCCGACTTTGTAAGACGTAAAAACAGCCCCGGAGGCCACGGCCTCCGGGGCTGTTTTTTCAATGTTTCATGTATGCCTTATCTGGAAGCCTGTCTTTTCTCTTTTCCGACAAACTCCTCATAAATTGCCTGAATCGTCGTCTCAAAGTCCTCATCCCGGACGCCGACGATGATATTAAGCTCGCTTGACCCCTGATCAATCATCTTGATGTTCACACCGGCCCCTGCGAGCGCATTGAACAGCCGCCCGGCGGTTCCGGTTGAATTGACCATCCCGCGCCCGACGATGCCACAAGTGCCAGATCCGACTCCAGATAGATCCGGTCCGGATTCACCGCGCGATGAAGTCCTGCCAGCACGTCCTGCTCCTTGTCCGCGAACTCACTCTGATGGACGATGACGGAGAAGGTATCGATCCCCGAAGGCGTATGTTCAAATGAAATTCCATTTTCCTCAAAGACCTGCAGGACCTTGCGCCCGAAACCGATCTCGGCATTCATCATCGCCTTGTCAATATTGACGCTGCAGAAGCCTTTCCTGCCGGCAACGCCTGTGATGACATGCGCCGGACTCTTGACCGTCGACTCAACAATCAGCGTGCCCTCGTCCTTCGGCCGGTTTGTATTCCGGATGTTGATCGGGATTCCCTCTGCCCGCACCGGGAAGATCGCATCCTCATGCAGCACGGAGGCGCCCATGTAAGAAAGCTCTCTCAGTTCCCTGTAGGTGATCGTCTGGATGGTCTCCGGATTCTCCACGATGTGAGGGTCCGCAACCAGGCAGCCCGAAACATCTGTCCAGTTCTCATAGACATTCGCATGAACCGCACGGGAGACAATGGAACCCGTGATGTCGGAGCCGCCTCTTGAGAAGGTCTTGATGCTTCCATCCGGCATGGAACCGTAGAAGCCCGGAATGACCGCATACTCGACATTCTTCAGGCGTTCTCTGCAGACCTCATTCGTCCGTTCCTCGTCAAAGTTTCCATGTGTATCAAACAGGATCACTTCAGCCGCATCGATGAAGCGGAAGCCGAGATAGGCGGCAAGCAGCTTGCCGTTCAGATACTCTCCGCGGGAAGCCGCATAGTCACGTCCTGCCTGCCGTTTGAAATAATCTCCGATCAGCGCAAACTCCGCGTCGAGATCCACCTTCTTGACGTGCAGACCGTCAGCAATCTCCTGGTACCTGCCCCTGATCTCGTCCAGTCTCCCATCGATATCCTCTCCGGCAGCCGCTGCGTCATAGCACTTGTAGAGCAGATCTGTGACCTTTGTGTCATCCGAGAAACGTCTGCCCGGTGCGGAAGGAATGATATACCTTCTGAACCTGTCAGCCTCACGATCTCTCCGACCTTCGCCATCTGCCCGGAACTTGCGAGCGAACTTCCGCCGAACTTTGCAACCTTCAGCATAAACTCTTTCCCCTGTTTTCTGCTACCCCTGTCTATATGTAAACGTTACCCGATCACGTCAGACGCTGCAACCTGGCGGAAAATGGCGCCGCTGCAGCCAGCCTTGCCGACACTTACCCTATTACGTCCGCCATGCTGTAGAAGCCGGCCGGCTTTCCTGCCAGGTACTTCGCTGCCGCCAGGGCGCCCTTCCCGAATATGCTTCTCGAGTAAGCTGTGTGGTTGAATTCGATCACCTCATCCTGCCCGGCGAAGATCACCTTGTGGATCCCCGGAATGGTACCGCCCCGGACGGAAGAGATGCCGATCTCCTTCGGATCTCTCTTCTCACGCCGGTCCGACCGGTCATAGGTATATGTATAGGCATCATCCAGTCCGTCGTTGATGCTGTCCGCCAAAGCCAGCGCGGTTCCGGACGGCGCATCCTTTTTCTGGTTGTGATGAGCCTCAACAATCTCGATATCGAAGCCCGCCGGCGCCAGCGTCTTTGCGGCTTCCTTCACAATCTTCAGAAGGAGATTGATGCCGACAGACATGTTGGCGGAACGAAGAACGGCTGTCTTTCTGCTGTCTTCCTTCAGTCTTTCGATCTGTTCATCGGAAAGTCCTGTCGTGCATACCACGACCGGCGTCTTTGTCTTTACCGCATAGTCCATCAGCCCGTCAAACGCCTTCGGTGAACTGAAATCGATGATTGCATCGGCATGCTCCTGCAGGTTATCCTCAAGCTCCGCGAAGCTCTTATAAACCGGGAAACTGCCGCTGCCCTTTCCGGCAATATCAACACCGGCTGCGATCTCCACATCCGCATCCGCCCTGCAAGGTCTGCGATCACATGTCCCATGCGGCCATCCGCGCCGCTCAGTACTACCCTCACCATTTCTCTGTCACCACTTGTCTTTCTCTGCCTGCCGAGTGTTCTTCGTCTGCATGCCTTTCGGCCATCTCAATCGGCGCGCCCTGTCGTCTGCCTTCGTTTCTTACAGAATCCCGTATGCCTGCATGGACTTCTTCAGGCGCTCCACGTTCTTCTCCTCCATCTCACACATCGGAGAACGAAGCGGTCCGACCTTTTTGCCCATCAGATTCAATGCCGTCTTGACCGGAATCGGATTCACCTCACAGAACAGCGAATCGATCAGATCGACCGCTTCCAGCTGAAGCTGTGCCGCTTTTTTCACGTCTCCGTCAAACCAGCTCTGGCAGATCGCGTGTGCCTTCGCGGGAGCCACATTCGAAAGAACGGAGATGACGCCCAGTCCTCCCAGAGACAGAATCGGTACGATCTGGTCATCGTTCCCGGAATAGATATCCAGATCTTCTCCTGCCAGCGACTTTGTCTTCGCGATCTGGCTCAGATTCCCGGATGCCGCCTTCAGAGCGCGGACATTCTTCGTGTGTTTTGCAAGGTAAGCCGCCGTCTCGGGCTGAATGTTGCAGCCTGTCCGGCTTGGCACGTTGTACATGATGATCGGCGTGTGCACTGCCTCTGAGATCGCGGTGTAGTACCCGATCAGTCCCTTCTGAGTCGCCTTGTTATAGTAGGGCGTCACGCAGAGAAGCCCGTCGACCCCGTACTCTTCCGCCTTCTTCGACATCGCGATGGCATCACGGGTACAGTTGGACCCGGTACCCGCAATGACCGGCACCCTGTGTCCGACATA
>USJM01000143.1 GCA_900555005.1 uncultured Lachnospiraceae bacterium
CCGCGCGTCCGTCAGTTCGATCACAAGATCGACGAGACGGACATCCTCCTGCATCTGTCTTCTTGCACGGGTCATATGGCCCGGATACCACTGATAATCCATTATATAAACCTTCTGTGACTGGCCGGAGAAAGCACAAACCAGACCTTTCCCTCAATCATGCTGCTGGACACCAGCCCGATCTCTGTATTTCTGGAGTCCTCTGAGTTGTTCCGATTGTCTCCAAGCAGAAAATACTCACCTTCATCGAGTTCAATCGGATCCTTCGCAATTCCTGGATTCGTGATTGCCGGATAATTTCCGTCCTCCAGGTAGACCTGATCATCGATATAAACCTGCCCGTCTTTAATCTGAATCTTGTCACCCGGAACTCCGACCACGCGCTTGATATCCGCCCTTGCATTCGAAGAGCCGTTCGGTCGGTAGGAGACAAGGTCCCCCCTCTTCGGACTTCCGACCTGGTAAGACATCACATTGATCAGGACGACATCCCCTCCGGACAGCGTTGTATCCATGGACTGCCCGACAATTGTCCGCTGCTGTCCGACTGTATAGACAAGAACATATGCAATCAGAACAACCACAAGTGCCTGAAACAGCGCTGTAAAAATCCGGACCGGGAGTGAGCGCTTCTTCCGAACCTTATGTTTTCCTTGTTTCTGTTCCTGCTGCTCAAGCCGTGCCCGCTCTCTTGGTGTGTACTGCTTCCAGTCATCATTCGTGAAGTCAATCGGCTTGTCATTGATATACTTCATATCTGTTACCTGTCCGGATACAGAGAAGGCTGCCGCATTGCGCGGCAGCCTCATGTTCAGGTTTCCCCTTGATTACTTGACGATCTCTTTCAGCTTCGCAGCCTTGCCAGTACGCTGTCTGAGATATGTAAGCTTTGCACGTCTCACCTTTCCGGATCTGACAACATCGACCTTGTCGACGGTCGGGGAATGAAGCGGCCAGGTCTTCTCGACTCCGACACCGTTCGAGAACTTTCTGACAGTGAAGGTTGCTCTGTTGCTGCCGCCCTGCTTCTTGATGACGACGCCTTCAAAAATCTGGATTCTCTCGCGGGTACCTTCCTTGATCTTTGCGTGGACCCTGACGGTATCTCCGACACGAAACTGCGGAGCATCCTCACGAAGCTGCGCGTCTTCGATCTTCTTGATAATTTCGTTCATTGCGTGTTTCCTCCTGATTCATGGATGTTCTTAATGCGTCCGATTACAGCAACAGAGGACCATCCTTCTTTGCACACGACGCTTAGTTTATCACGCAATGTCCCGGGAGGCAAGCAGATTCTCAGATTTCCATCATCGTAATGATCTCTGACACAATGCGGTCATGTTTCTCTGTCTTTGAGCTGGCACGGTTTTCATCCTCGATCTCAATGTCAAACAGCCGGTCCAGAAGCTCCGCCCATCCATCCTCATCCAGGCTTATCATATCCTGCTTCGAGAGATGAAAGGTCTCCTGCATGAAAGCCTCCTGCTCCTTCGTCATCTTTTCAAGTGCCTCTGCGTTTTCTTTCATGATTTCCGGATCTGCCACTTTTCTTCCTCCTCAAATCGATTCTGCAGCTCTCTGCTTCCAGACCACAGCGCCCGGTATCAGATCCCCCTGAAATCCACCGCGAAAGTCAGTCTTCCGCCACTTTACAAGGAATTCCGGATGAGTCCGTGCCCCCCAGGAATCATCCCCGGCTACACCCATCTGCTTAAGCATGCAGCGGACGTAGGTATAGGAGGATCTCGGAAGCTCATACGGATGCCGGGCTGTCTCAAGCATCTCCGGACTGTATGGAATTGCGGAGAACTCCATGCTGCCCGGTCTGGAGGCTTCAGGATCGCCTCCGTCCTCAAAGTATGGGGCACTGAAGCGGACCCCATGCCCTTTTCGGTCTGTCACCTCCGCCCAGCGGACACCCGTCCGGTTTCCGGTTTCCTGCGGGACCAGATAGGGCTCGACCATCGCGCCTGCCTCCCGCGCATAGATACCAAGCCTTGCCCCTTTTCGCCTGTCACAGTAGTTTTCCTCCGGTCCCAGCCCGTAGTACCGAACATGGCACAGATCTGCATCGAGTGCAAAAAGCCAGCCGAACTCCGGCATCTCCGGCAGCTGTTTTGTAAGCGCCGCATCCGGATCCCAGTCAAGTATCATCCGAATGGTTCCGTCGGGAAAGACCCGATAAGTCGTACTCACAGAGCTGACTGACTCATATGATGGAACCGGAATATACTTCTTCCAGGTCAGATCGACGTAGCCGGCAGTCTGATGCACCTTCGGCTCTCCATTGTCATCCCCCGGAATATAAGGATTGCTTCCCGGCTTGATGAAGGTCTGGTACAGACTTGCCAGCTTCCAGATTCCACAGCGTGCCGGCATCCTGCATCCCTCGTCGTTGCTGGTCGGGGCGCGCCAGAAATTCGGTCTCGGGATCTTTTCAATCAATTCCCTGCCGCCATAGACGTAAGAAACCAGTCCGCCCTTCAGGCTGGAGAACAGGGCAGAGAAATTTGCTCCAAAGATACCTGTATTCACTCCGCCGCGCACAACCTCCAGGCTGCCCTTTCCTTCATCGGTCTGTACAGGAAGCGTACGGACCCCGTTCAGGACAAAGGGTGTTCCATCCTCTCTCATATCATCCGGCGCGCTCTCAAGCGTCTTTTTTGCATTCTCCGCGCTCTTCAGGATCCGCTCCCCATATGCCACCTCATCTCCGGCCTTTCCCCAGACGGTGTCTTTTCTGAGGAAGAAAGAGAGTGAGACGACAGACTCATCTTTTTCCGGAATCTGGAATGGAAGCGGGAAGACTTCCGTTCTTCCCGGCGCGACATCTGCCGGGATCGTAAGCTTCTCAAGGATACGGTTTCCTGCGCGAAGCTCTGCCGTACAGTCAAAGACTCCGGTTTCCAAAAACAGGTTCCGGTTGGTAACCGCCGCCTCCAGTCCGCGCTTCTCATCCTCGCGAATCTCGATGTCCAGCTCCTGGTAGCAGGCTCTGACTTCCTGCATTTTACCACTGTATGGTTCTCCTGTCGCCCTCAGGATGCCATTTCCGGAGAATTCATAGTCGGTCGGCCGCTCATGGTTCCCCCCGCCGTAACCAAGATATTCCTCGCCATACCGGTTCTTCATACGGATCGCCTGATCAATGAAATCCCAGATAAATCCCCCCTGATAACGGGGCTCCCGCTTTGTCAGATCCGTGTACTTGAACAGCCCGCCATTTGAGTTGCCCATCGAATGTGAATACTCGCACAGGATAAACGGTTTTTCCGGGTGTTCCTTCAGGAAGGCCTCCACCTCCCTCACCGGCGTATACATCTGTGATTCCATGTCTGATGTATCCGGGTAGCGGCGATCGTTTCGGATGCCTTCATAATGTACCAGCCGGCTGCTGTCAAGCCTGCGGAATTCCTGTGCCATATGCCAGATGACCGATCCGCCGAAGGATTCATTGCCACAGGACCAGATCAGGATCGCAGGATGGTTCTTCTCCAGCTCCACCATCGACCGGATCCGGCTGATCAGCATAGGCTCCCAGTCCGAACGGTCTCCCGGCAGCGCCTGCTCAATGCCGATCTGATGCCTGCCGACACGGTCCCACATCCCGTGCGTTTCCATATTGTTTTCGGCGATCATGTAGATGCCGAAGATATCGCACAGCCTGTAGAGAACAGAGGCATCCGGATAATGGCAGGTCCGGACCGCATTGATGTGATTCTGTTTCATGATGGTGACTGCCCGGAGAATCTCGTCCGGGTTTGGCTTCCTTCCGGTGTCGCAGGAGAATTCATGCCGGTTGACGCCTCGGAAAACAACCCGTTTTCCGTTCAGGCACATCAGTCCGTTCTTCATCTCAAAGTGTCTGAAGCCGACCAGCTCCTGAACAGTCTCGACCGTCTCACCGTCCTTCTCCAGAGTAAGGCTCAGCCGGTATAAATTCGGAATCTCCGCGCTCCATGCAAGAGGATCGTCCAGCTTCTCCCGAATATGCAGTTCCATCGGCTGTTCTCCGGTGAAAAGATGTGTTCCGTCCCCGGCAGCACATATCCTTCCGGTTCTGATCTCTTCCCCGGCCTTCTGCTCCTCAAGGCTCTCCAGCACGCCAAGCTTTTCCAGCCTGTATCCGACAGCTGCCCCGGAGGCGCTTCCGGTCAGCTTCAGCGTCACATCCAGAAGACCTGTCCTCTCCTCTGCCTGATAATCTGCCAGAATCTTCACATCCTCAAGGTGAACCTTCTGAATCCGCTCGAGGTACACATCGCGGAAGATTCCGCTGAAGCGGTACATATCCTGGTCCTCGCACCAGCTTCCTGACGTCCATTTGAAGACCAGGACAGCGATCCTGTTCTCTTCATCCTGAAGAAACGGTGTCAGATCAAACTCCGAAGGCGTGAACGAATCCTCCGCATAGCCGACATAGCCCGGGGGCGAGCCGACGATGCGGGAGACCGAGTGCTTTTCCATAAACTCGGACATGTCGAAACGGATCAGCGCGTCGGGCGAATTGAAGAGGTCCTGCGCCAGCTGCTTGACAAGCTCGGTCTTGCCGACGCCCGTGGGGCCGACAAAGATGAAGCTCACCGGCTTATGCTTGGGCGAGATGCCCACGCGGTTGCGGCGTATCGCCGCGGCGACAGCCTCGACAGCCTCGTCCTGACCGACGATGTGCTCTTTTAAGCGCTTGTCAAGCTCGCTCAGACGGCGGAACTCGTCTTCACGGATACGCGAGGCGGGAATCTTCGTCCAGAGCTCGATCACGCGGGCGAGGTTGTCCATCGTGAGCTGCGGGTCACCCTGCGCGCAGAGCTCGTCGAGCTCGGTCTGCGCCTTGATGGCAAGGCTCTTGAGCTCGGCCAGACGCTCAAAGTCGGGTTCTTCTGCGCCCTGCAAAAGCTCGCGCTCCTTGTCGTAATCCTCGATCTCGCGGCGCAGCTCCATGCGGCGGTTGATGTTCTTGTCGTGCAGGTTCAGATCCGAGCATGCCTCGTCGATGAGGTCGATGGCCTTGTCGGGCAGGAAACGGTCGGTAATGTAGCGCTCGGACAGCAGCACCGCCTGAGCAGAATACCCTCGGGAATTTTGACGCCGTGGAACTGCTCGTAGTAGTGGGCGGTGCCCTTCCAAAT
>USJM01000144.1 GCA_900555005.1 uncultured Lachnospiraceae bacterium
ACCGGAGGGGGCGGAGGGCGGTGTCCCCCCCGGGGGGGGCGAGTTTACGGTAAAGAAGCTGCAGCTTCTGCCGCCTTGTTGGAAACGCTGCTTTCAGCCTCGTTCAGCGCTTCTGCACCTTCCTCTGCGACACCGTCCTGGACACCATCCGTATTTCCTGCACCGGCATCTCCAATGAGCGTACCTGCGACGGGCGCCGCATCTCCACTCTGCGGTGCTGACGCAGTTGCCGCGCCACCATCCGATAAAATCACCCCGTCCTCAGCAGCGCCCGTTTCCACCGGCAGTGTATTCTCTGCAGGCGCATTGACGACAGATGGCTCCTCTGCCTTCACTGCTTCAGCGCTATTCTCTGCTGCCGGCATTTCGGCAGCCTGCGCTGCCTCTGCAGTGTTCTGCTGCGCATCAGCCTGCTTAGCGATCTGCCCGTCCCCGCCCGTACTGTTCTCCATGCTTTGCACAGCATTTGCGGACACTTCTTCCGACATAACAGGCACTGGATTCGAGAATACGGTTGTCGTGAAGATAGCTGCCACAAGGTTCAGTGCCAGAAAAATTCGCTTTGTGTTTGTTCTCTTCTTCTTTTTTATGTTGCTTCTCTTATCCAGCTTTCCGTGAATATTGCTGTTCAGATCTGTTTCCATTAACTTCGCACTCCCTTGTGATTAACAAATCTCCGTTATTTCACCAGTCCAAATCGTCTGAGCGGCCACACCCGCAGGAGAATTCGGCCTGCCATCCGATCCTGGCCGATACATCCAATTTGTGAATGCGGGAATCCATCGAGGTCTCCCGGTGATCCCCCATAAGAAAATATCTGCCCCTCGGAACCTGGTACGGATAGGTAAGATCTGTTGTATTGCCCTTGCTTCTGGATGTCAGGTATGGCTCATCAAGCGCCCTCCCATTGACAGTCACATTCCCGGCGTCATCGATATCCACCTGATCACCCGGCCCCGCAATCACCCGCTTGACCAGAATTTTGTTGTTAAAGTAAAATGCTGCAAGCTCGCCCTGGTGAACGCTGCCAGTTTTCATTGCGACGACAACATCTCCTTCCTGGAGCGTCGGCGACATCGAAGTCCCATAAATCCGGAGAATTGGAAGAAATCCGCCGCAATCAGTGCAGCAGCTGCTGCCACTGTGAGGATTATTAGAATGACTCTGCAAAGGACTCTCCCCTGCTTGGCGGTTACTCCCTCGGATTTGTCTATCCTGTTGTCAGTAGAATGATCTGTTTCTTTCATGCCTCGGTAATCCGTGTGAAATATCTGAACGCCCGGTTTCATCATCTCCCAGGTTATAAAAAACGATTACATTCTACCCTCCCCCTTTTTGCTACGGCAATTGTGAAACTGTATATTTTTTTAGCACAATTTTGTTGTTAATAACGAAACCGTTTTCGTTGACTTATTTATTCTATTTCAAATACTAATTTATTTGTCATATTCAACAAAACGATTGTAATTATTACCCCCTTTTCAAGAGCATAACAACAGTATGATTTTACTTAAAAATAAAACAAAAAAGCTCTGAAATACTGACAGCACATGCCGGCAGTATCTCAGAGCTCACTTGTATCGTCTCATCGACAGATCAACACAACATTCGTTGCATAAAAAAATCCAGATACATGTATAATCACATGCATCTGGAACTCTCATCAGCGCGAAACGGGATTCGAACCCGCGACCTTCGCCTTGGCAAGGCGACGCTCCACCTCTGAGCCATTCGCGCACATCCTGTCATCTTGAAGCTTTTGTTTTTCACTCGCTCTTGACGACAAAATGAATGATACTACTTCTTCTCCTGCTTGTCAACCATATTATTGTTCGACTTTTTGGAAATATTTGAACTATTTACGGTCATCAGCCCTTCCGTCAAGTTCTACGGTACCGGAAGATGAACTCCGTCGTGCCGAGGCGCTCATTCAGCAGGTATTTTTGAAGAAGTCTGTAGTCCTGTCCCTCCTGCCGCGCTTCTAAGACGGCTTCTTCCAGCGTCCTCGGGCTTCTGGTTATGACCACCACAACGGCCTCCTCCGCAAGAAGCGCAGCTGCCTTGCGCAGAAAACGCTCCTCGAAGGGTGCGCTGCCCGCATCCTCTTCGATCCTGCTTCCCTCCTGGGGAAGCTCTGTGATCAGCTCATCAAATGCATACGCATGTGTAAAATCGAAGAAATTGCGGTTGATATAGTTGATGTGTCCGATCGTACCGGTATTGACGCGCGCCTTCTCGATGGCCTCCCCGAAGGTATCGATCCCGTAGCAGGTTCCTGAAGGCAGGATCAGTTCCCGCTCGATCAGCAGCGTCCCGGTCCCGCAGAACGGATCGAGAACCTGTGCGTCCTCTTTCAGGTACGGCCGCGCAAGTCTCAGGACAAGGGCGGCATTGACCGGTGACATGCTCTGGGCTGTGGATGCCTTCCGGTAGGCAAACCGCCTGTCCTTCAGCGTGAAAAGCTTCAGCATCGGCGCCAGCGTGCCATCTGAACGTTCAATCAGGCGCAGCTCGACCTCATAGTCGGTGTCATTGTTCTGGATTTTACCTCTTTCAAGCATGTCAAGCCGCGCCGTCAGCCCCCGGATAAAGCTCCCCCGTTTCTCCATCAGAGCGCGTTTTCCCTTCAGTTCTATGCGGTAGCGGTATGGTCCCTCCTCTCCTCCATGGAGGTACTTGAGATAGCCATAGACCTTCATCTCATGAAGGCACTCAGCTGCCTCCCGCTCCTGCGCAGGGACTGGCCGCGCCCCTGGGATCGGGAACAGCATCTCTGACCAGGTTCTGACCTGCATCAGCTCATCCAGGCTCCCGTCTTTGACAAAGACACCGCCCTTCAGCATTCGCACACTGCCCTTTTGAATCTGCTCGCCGTCGCCGATACCTGGCAGCGGATGCAGACTAATAGAAGCTCCGGCGCCGGGTCTGTCTTCGCATATGTATGGTGCTTCTTCTCTCCCGCGTGTTCGATCATCCTGCGGATCTGACTGGCCTCCCCCGCAAGGTGCTTGTTGTTATCCCAGAGGCTGTGTTCCTGGCCGTCCTGATTGTGGTCATCTGCCTGCCCCTCTCCTGCCTCAATCTCCGCTAGACGCGCCCTAAGCTGCGGCAGAAAGGGCCTGTAGTCCAGATGCTCGACCGCCTTCAGGTAATCCTCGCGCACAAAGAGCGTCTTCTCCGTGCGCCAGGCCTCCATGATCGGCGCAAGGACATCCTCGTTCTCGGTCTGGCCGAGGATCAGCGCCGCATTCCGGCGGGTCTTCGGATCCGGGTCCCCGAGAAGGCCCGAAAGGACAGAAAAATCGCCTCCGAGCAGAACCATAAACTTCCGCCGGAGGCTCTCGTCCCTGATCATCTGACGCACAAAGATCAGGCTCTGCCGAACCTCATCTCCGCGGGTGATATTGTCATAGAGTTGCTTCAGACTGTTCTCAGCCATATATCCCTTTCCCGGCCTTATCGGGCTTCCCCGGCCCTCCCGGGCCATTGCCGGATCGCCTCCGGTCATGCCCGCCCTTGCTCGGTCTGATCCGGTCCAATCCCGCGGATTTCCAGCCTTCCCTGCAAATTCTCACCGTTTCCGGCAGTGTGTATCACACGCACTGCCGGAAATCATTCTCCTCCTCAGCCCTCATCTGCCTTGGACTGGAACTCTTCTGCCTTTTTCTTCAGCGCATCCCACAGGCCGCTGTCAGAGGTCTCCGCCTCGATCTCTGTCTCCGTCCCGATTGAGTCAAGATATTCCTTCAGAACATCCTTCTCCGTCTGCCTGGAGAGCTCGGAGATCTTTTCACTCCTGGCATCATCGCACTCCTGCCGGTACGTCATGACGTCATCCTTGAACTTTTCCCAGTCATCCGGGTGCTCAACAAACCACTTCGGACAGTCCTTTCCCGTCACATCATAATGACGGATGATATCGTCACGCCCCAGTCCGTACTTTTCGGTCAGGTATGCGACAAGGTGAACATCCGACCAGTAGGTGGAGTCATTGAACTTACCGGTCGTGTCCTCATGGCAGTTCTCGATCGAAATCGAGTAGTAGTTCGCCTTGTTGGATGCCCAGGCGACTTCCCCGTCCGGAACGCACTGGATGATCTCACCCTTCAGACCGATGACGTAGTTGGCGCTCATGTAGGTATCCTGGAGATCCTTGAGGCTCTCAAAGTAATCATGATTCTCCTGCGCCGTCGTCTTCGGATTGCCCAGGTAGTGGACGACAATCTTTTTGATTCCTTCCGTCGGAATCCCCGGCCTGGACCAGTCGTTGATGTCCAGAAGCTGCACATCGATATCCGGTTTCGGGACAGCCGGCCCCAGCCCGGCGGCCAGAGACGCCTCCGTCTGGTACGGAATCTTTGGCTTTTTCGCAAGCAGCTCCTCCACCTGAGGATCCTCCTTTGGAAGAAGGATGTAGAGCAGCCCTCCGATGAGCGCTACGATCTCAAAGAAGACGATCCAGAAGATCAGTCTTCCGGCCTTTCGCTTCCTTTTTCGCCCGTTATTCGGTTGTTCATCCTCATAGCGATATTCATCATCGCCGTCCGTCTGGTACCAGTCGTCTCGTTTCATCCGTCCTGTCCGTAACCGAGCTTAGTTTACGTTATCCTCTACCGTATAGTTTGGCGCTTCCTTCGTGATATGGATATCATGAGGATGCGACTCTCTGAGCGCCGCGTTCGTGATCTTCACGAACCGCCCCTCCTTTTTCAGGGTCTCGATGTCCTTGCATCCGCAGTAGCCCATCCCGGACCTGAGGCCGCCCATCAGCTGGAAGATCGAGTCCTCGACAGAGCCTTTGTAGGCGACTCGTCCCTCGACCCCCTCCGGCACCAGCTTCTTCGCTCCTGACTGGAAATAACGGTCCTTGCTGCCGTTCTCCATCGCCGCGATGGACCCCATGCCGCGGTAGACCTTGTATTTCCTGCCCTGATAAAGCTCGAACTCGCCCGGCGCCTCATCACAGCCCGCGAACAGAGATCCCATCATGCAGACATTCGCCCCGGCAGCAATGGCCTTCGTGAGGTCGCCCGAGAACTTGATGCCGCCGTCCGCGATGATCGGGACACCGTACTTTG
>USJM01000145.1 GCA_900555005.1 uncultured Lachnospiraceae bacterium
AGTGCCCCTCTGGGCTTCGGTGCCGCCGTAGCTGACGACCAGATCCTTGACTTCCAGCATGCTCATTCTTCGTCCACCCCCAAATAGGCCGCGATGACGTCCGGGTTCGCCTGAATCTCTTCCGGCGTGCCTTCGGCGATCAGACGGCCGAAGTCTAGCACGTAGATCCGGTCGCTGATGCCCATGACCAGATTCATGTGGTGCTCGATGAGGAGAATCGTGATCTTGAATTTTTCCCGGATCCCCCGATAAAGGCTGTCAGCTCCTCCGTTTCCTGAGGGTTCATGCCGGCGGCCGGCTCATCAAGAAGCAGCAGCTTCGGATCCGATGCGAGGGCACGGCAGATCTCAAGCTTTCTCTGCTGTCCGTAAGGCAGCTGGGACGCCGCATAGTCCGCCTTGTCTCCGATCCCGAAGACGTCCAGAAGCTTGCGCGCCTTCTGATTCATCTCCGCTTCCCTGTCCCTGTACTTCTTCGTACGCAGCACACCGTCGAGCATACTGTACGTGACCCGGTTGTGCATGCCGACCTTGACATTGTCCAGAACAGACATGGCATTGAACAGCCTGATATTCTGGAAGGTTCTCGCAATGCCGGCTTCGAGATGTATTCCGGTCCCTTTCCGGTTATATTGACACCATCAAAGGTGATGATCCCTTCGGTCGGCGTATACATGCCGGTCAGCATATTGAAGGCGGTTGTCTTTCCAGCACCGTTCGGACCGATCAGTCCGTACAGATGACCGCTTTCTATGCTCATGTTCAGTCCCTGGACAGCCTGAAGGCCGCCGAAGGAGATACCGAGATTCTTTACTTCAAGCAATGCCATCCCCGATCACCCCTTCTTCTTTCCGGCATCTTCCGTCCCCGAGCCTGCTTTCCCGGAGCGGAGCTTCAGCGCCAGTCTCTGCCTCCACATCACAAAGGCAGGTGCACGGTTGAAGAGCATCATGACAATCAGCACAATCGAATAAATGAACATCCTGTACTGGCTGAAGCCTCTCAGAAGCTCCGGCAGTACCGTCAGCACGACTGCCGCAATGATGGCTCCGGGAATGCTTCCCATCCCGCCGAGGACAACCATGACCAGGATGTTGATGGAAAGGTTGTAGTCGAACTTCTTCGCGACAAGAGACGCAAAATTCAGCGCGTAGAGAACGCCGGCAAACCCTGCAATCACTGCGGAGGAGACAAACGCCATCAGCTTGTACTTTGTCAGATTGATTCCGATTGACCTTGCCGCAATGTCATCGTCGCGGATCGCGGTGATCGCCCGGCCGGCTCTCGAGTTCATCAGATTCAGGACAAAAAGAAGCGTCAGCGCAATCAGCAGAATCCCGACCGAGAAAACGGAGAACTTCCTGATCCCCGTAATACCCATCGCACCTTTCATCAGCACCTTTCCGGTCGGCTCCATGTTCAGAGAAAACTGATCCTTCAGCGAAAAATGAAGCCCGGCGCTGTCTGACCCGATATAAAGAGAATTCAGGACGTTCTTCAGAATCTCGCCGAATGCCAGCGTCACGATGGCCAGATAGTCTCCTGAAAGCCTCAGAACAGGAACACCGACGATCACACCGAATATTCCGGCTGCAAGTCCGCCGATCAGGAAAGCCAGCACGATCGCAACCCCTTCCGGCATTCCCGCACCGACTGTATTGTAGAAGAACACGCCTGCAAATGCCCCTGCACTCATGAATGCGGCATGCCCCAGGGACAGCTCCCGAGGAAGCCGACCACCAGGTTCAGGGAAATTGCCATCATGATATACGCGCAGACCGGAATCAGCAGTCCGGCTGCCTTCGATGAAAGATTGCCTGAAAGCCTTACAACCTCAATTGCACCCCAGAATACCCCGATCAGAATGAACGATGTGAGATATGTTCTGGCTGACTTGCTCATTTTTTTCTGTTTCGCCATATGCTCACCTCACACTTTCACAGTTGCTTTCTTCCCGAGAAGTCCGGAAGGCTTGACAAGAAGGACAACGATCAGAACCAGGAACACAATTGCATCGGACAGCTGCGTCGAAATATAAGCCTTGGAAAGATTCTCGATGATACCGAGAAGGATTCCGCCGACAAACGCTCCCGGGATCGATCCGATTCCCCCGAATACGGCTGCGACAAACGCCTTGATGCCAGGCATTGCGCCGGTTGTCGGAACAAGCGTCGGATACGAGGAGAGAAGAAGCGCTCCCGCAATGGCTGCAAGCCCGGACCCGATTGCAAAGGTCAGGGAGATGATGGCGTTGACATTGATTCCCATCAGCTGGGCCGCTCCTCTGTCCTCGGAAACCGCCTGCATCGCGTGACCCGGGCGGGTATTGTTGACAAACCAGATCAGAACAAACATGATCACAAGGGATGTCACAATTGTCACGATGGTTTCCGCCGAGATTTGCAGGCTGCCGCCGAACAGATTCAGGGCCGGAAGACTGACGATGGAAGTGAAGGACTTCGGCTCAGACGACCACAGAAGCATCGCTCCATTCTCCAGGAAGTAGCTCACGCCGATGGCCGTGATCAGCACAGCCAGAGATGCTGCTCCTCTCAGCGGCCTGTAGGCAATCCGCTCAATCGTAATGCCCAGAAGGGTACAGACGACGATCGCAAGAATCATAGAAAGCCAGGGATTCATACCACCCTGGCAAAACGTGAAGAACACAACATATCCACCGACCATGATGATATCGCCATGGGCAAAATTCAGCATCTTGGCGATGCCGTACACCATTGTGTATCCCAGGGCGATCAGCGCGTACACGCTTCCCAGTGATATGCCTCTGACCAGATAAGATAAAAACTGCATCTCAATCCTCCTGCGGCTCAATTGCCATTCATCAGGCAGGAAGAAGGGGGCTGCAATACCGCCAGCCCCCTTCCCTGGAAAGCCAATCGATTACTCTGACTCTGTCTCAGCTTCGGTGGAAGCGCTGACGCTCTCGCCGTCGATCGGCTGATATTCACCATTCTCGATGATCATGCCCTTCGGCTCTTTGCTGACAGCGCCGGAAGCATCCCAGGTCATCCCGGTACCGGTCAGGCCGTCATAGGTGAAGCTCGGATCCGTGATCGTTGCCTTCAGTGCATCGCAGATATCGGAAGCGCTCATATCAGCTGTGATACCTGCCTTCTCCCCAGCCTTTGCCAGAACCTTGATGACATCATAGGCATCTGCTGCGAACTGGTTCGGCGTATCGCCCTTTGCAACTTCCTTGTACTTTGCGACGAAGTCCTGTGTCGCCTTGTCCGCGGATGTTGCAACGAACGGGGTCAGCAGCATGACGCCCTCAGCGAGGGAAGTATCGAAGCCCTCGACACCGAGGATTCCGTCCAGGCCGTCGCATCCGAAGAATTTCGGCTTGTAGCCCATGTCGTTTGCAGCCTTCAGAATCTGGCTGGCCGGTGTGTAGTAAATCGGAAGGAAGATAAGATCTGCGCCGGCATCCTTGCAGGCCTGAACCTGAGTGGTCAGGTCGGTGGAGTTATCATCCGTGAAGGCCTCATTCGCGACAACCTGAAGGCCGACCTTGGATGCCTCAGCCTGGAAGTTTGTGTTGATTCCGCTTGAGTACGCATCGGAAGAATTGTAGATGACACCGATCTTTGTTCCGAGCTTCTTGCTGGAGATATAGTCTGCGGAAGCAGTACCCTGGTTCGGGTCCGTGAAGCAAATCTGGAAGATATTGTCACCTGTATCGATGACATCCTGTGAAGAAGCGGACGGTGTCATCATGAACATGTTGTCATTGACCGCTTCTGCGCCGACCGCCAGGCACGGGTTCGTGGTGACGGTTCCTGCCAGAATCTGCATGCCCCAGTCCTTCAGGCTGTTGTAGGCATTGACAGAGGTCTCGGCATCATGTGTGTCATCCTCGAACTTCCAGTCAAACTGGACAGCCCCTCCTGCCTTGTTCACCTCATCCACGGCGATCTGCTCACCATACATGGCAGCCGTTCCGTAGATGGCAGCCGGTCCGGTCGTAGGCCCGATTCCGCCGACCTTTATCTTATCAGCAGCAGATGCGCTGACTGCGAAGGACGCAGCCAGTACGCCAGACATCGCAACACATAAAAATTTTTTCATAATCGTGTCCTCCTTTATGAATTGAGCGTATTGTATCACCGCTGTCGCACTGCTTTCAAGGGTACAATGTGCTGTTTTTGAAAAATATTTCGATTTCTTTTAGGTGAGAATGCACAACAATAATTTGTATCTTTAAATTATTGTTCCAATTATTTTTCGTGTTCCTATTTTTTAGGGAAATAATTGCACGCTCGCATCACAAATCGGCCCTCACCTGCCAGCCCGGGAAGCAGATGAAATTCGATATTTTTACCAGATTATCGAAAAATTGTCTGAAGGTCATGGAACACCAGCAGGAGCGCCAGTCCCATCAGCACCACGAATCCGGCATAATTGACTGCCTGCTCGAACCTTCTGTCAGGCTTCCGCCTGGTCACCGCTTCCGCCACCAGAAACAGAAGTCTCCCGCCGTCCAGCGCCGGGAGCGGCAGCAGATTCATGACACCGAGGTTCGCCGACAGCAGGATCGCAATCTGGAGGACATTCAGCCACACGTACAGCATCCCGTCCTCCCGCGATTCCTCCACCGTGTCACTGATTGTCTTGACAATCCGGACCGGTCCGGAGACGTCGTCAGCGGAAACCTGGCCTCTCAGCAGCATGCCAAGGCTGTCGAAGGTGATCCGAATCCAGTATCCTGTCTCCAGGAAGCTATAGCGGACCGTCGTCAGAATCCCGCCATGAAGCCGATACTGGGAGGAGGTAGAGATGCCAAGCAAATGCCGCCCGTCAGCACTCTCCTCCGGAACGATCTGAGCCGACCTTTCTTCTCCCTCATGTGTCCAGCAGACGGTGACCGGCTGCCCGGATGAAAACGACGTGCTGTGCAGCATGGTATAGACCGAAATGTCTCTCTGGAGGGAGATCGCGGACCGTCCGATCTTTGTGATCCAGTCGCCCGCCTCGATGCCAGCCTGCGCAGCCGGCGATCCGGACTCGACCTCAAGAACAACCGGCAA
>USJM01000146.1 GCA_900555005.1 uncultured Lachnospiraceae bacterium
GGCAACGGCGGGCCTGGATAGATGGCCGTCCACGACATAACCCGGCTTATCGTCCTGCTTACATTTCAGACAGATCAGAAAGCAGAATTCTTCTGCCGATTCTTTAAGAATTTCTTCATAAATTCTACTCGTGAATTCACGATCATCGATTCCCAGTACGTGATATCATACCTGTGTCGAAACAGTGAACGCGTAGAACGTTACCATTTTCGGACACAACATCCTGAAAGAAGAGGGCGAGACACTATGATGAAGAGAAGACAGATGCTCGGACTGCTCGCTGCCTGCGCGCTTGCGTTTACAGGCAGTTTTACCGGCTATGCCGATCCGGTGACATACGACACGACATCGAATGCTTCGTACGGTGGGCAGCAGTTCAATTTTGAAGCGGGCACGCCGAAGCTCTATCCGGGAGACAAGGTCTATGGGGCTTCCGCCATTTATCTTGGCGCGGATAATGCACAGGCTGGAAAGGCGGAGAACCAGAGCAAGGCCGATGACGGCACGTCCTTGTGGAAGAATGGGACGGCAGCTGTCTATACGGTCAAGGATCTGACGCCTGCAGCTGAACCGCCCAGACAGAGATGGTTCCGCTCACGGATGAGAATGGCAATCCGGTGACGAATGAGGACGGAACCCAGGCGATGGTACCGAAACAGGCTGACCAGCAGCCGGCTGGGAAGGTTTACCAGCTGGACACTGCCGGTTACGTGGTGGAGGCCATCGGCGGAACGCTGTCAGGGTCCGGGGACACAGATCCTTCGGCATCCGCTCTGACCGTGACAGGCTCCGATGGAAGTCAGCAGACCGCGACACCGGATGCAAAGTATTTTGCGGAGGGTACCCAGGTGACGGTGACCGCGGACGCGGCTCCGGACGGGCAGCAGTTTGCCGGATGGTCTGTCTCGAAGATCGGGGCGGACGGCAGTGTCCGGACGGCAGATGATATATCCGCACTCGGACTTTCCGGACTCAGCGCCGACGCCCTGAAGAATGCCAGCCTGACCTTCACAATGGGAAAACCGGATCAGGTTGTGGTTTTTGCGGCCCGGTACGAGGCGGCGCAGAAGGAAACCGAACAGCCTGCAACGGAGGCGCCGGCGGCCGATCAGCCGCAGACAGACGCGGCCGGGCAGGATGCTTCCCAGAGCATCAACGTTGAGGGCGGTGCTGCAGCTGAAGATGCAGGGAACGCAGCAGCTCCTGCAGACTCTTCTGATGCATCCTCTGCTCCGGCTGACGGCCAGCAGGCACAGAGCTTTAACGTTTCCGTGACATTCGTCACAGATGACGGTTCCGATTCCACAATTGTCACACCTTATTCAGACGGCTTCAGCCAGGCGATCAATACGCAGGCGGAGAACAGCAAAGGACAGGTGTTTGACAAGTGGACAGCTTCTGATCCTGCCGTACAGTTCTCTGACCCGACGTCCGCATCGTCGACAGTGACCTTTGCGGCGGCTCCTTCAGCGGATGTTGCCATCCAGGCGGTGTACAAGGACGCACCTGCGGCTCCGGCACAGACGGAGACGGCAGCGGAGTCCGATGCACAGAATACGTCGGATCAGCCGGAAACGAAGGCAACGGAAGCACCGCAGGCTGAGACAAAGGCAACGGAAGCGCCGCAGGCTGAGACAAAGGCGACGGAGGCTCCACAGGCTGAGACAAAGACGACGGAAGCGCCGCAGGAGACAGCAAGTCTTCTGACTGTCAATCTGGAAGGTGCTGAGAATCCGGCAGCCGTTTCACTTCAGAATGAAGCGGACAACAGCAAGATTGAGGCAGGCACAAAGGTTCCGGAAGGAACCCTTGTGACGGCAACGGTTGAGGGTGTAGAGAAAACTTCCGATGTTTCTGTCACAACGAGTGATGGAACAGCCGTCCAGACGAAGGAGAACGGAGACGCCGGCAGTCAGAATGTGTCCGTCACCTTTACGATGCCGGCTGAGGAGACGACGGTGAATGTCGCGGATCAGAAGCCTGCTGAGTATACCCTTAAAGTCAACCAGGATGACACGGGTGCGTCTCACTATACAACGGTGACAGTAACAGACAAGGATGGAAAACCGATTCAGGATCTGAAAAAGCTTCAGGAGGGGACGACTGTTGTCGTCAAGGCGGTGAACAGCAGTGCGTCTCCGGCCGTAACAGCTAAAGGAGCGGATGGAACGGAGATTGCCAATGCGGATACCAGCGGGCAGACCTTTACGTTCACCATGCCGGCTCAGGATGTCACCGTGGCCGTCACGGCACCGGAGGACAATACTTATAAGGTCTCTGTCACGGTGGCTGGCGGCGTGATCACCAGTGACAGCAACAAGACGAGCGGTGCGTATCTGGCAGGAACCAGCCTGACTGTGAAGGCAGACGATGCTCCGGCCGGAAAGGTATTCGACGGATGGACTTTCTCTGACCAGAGTCTTCTGAAGGAGGGCCCGGGGGATCTTACACAGGCTGCGCTTTCGTTTGAGCTGAAGAGCCCGCTTACGGCATCCGCGAACCTGACCGTCACGGCCAACTATAAGGATATCATGTACAATCTGACGGTTACGTCAGGAAGCGGAACGGGTCAGTACGCAGCGTCGACGCCGGCAACCATCACAGCGGACGCGCCGAAGGAAGGATACAGATTCTCCGGATGGACGATTGCATCCGGAACCGGAACCTTCGCGGATCAGAAGGCAGCGACCACAACCTTTACCTGCAGCTCGGATGCGTCTGTGCAGGCGAATTATGAGCCGATTCCATATAAGATTACGGTAAAGAACGGAAAGCCTTCCGGAACCTATACGATCGGCCAGAAGGTATCGCTTCAGGCAGATTATCCTGCTGCAGGAAAGGAATTTGACAAGTGGACGGTTACGAGCGGTAAGATCGAGCTTGGAGACAAGTCCTCCTACTATTCAACTGCGACGGTCAAGGCAAGCGATGCTACGATCACGGCCGTGTATAAGAACGGACCGGATCCGGCAAACAACACCATCTCCGGACTCCAGAATGATATGGAGTACCTCAAGAGCAGTACGCTGACCTTCAACGCAGTCGGAGCCGGGATGGATAACACGAACCCGAATCCGGGCGATTACCGCTACAGGCCAACCGGTTATCAGATCGGGTCCGTGACAGGCAGCGGACACAGGCACCGTACCAGACGTCGATGGCGATCAATGCGGTTGGTGATTATACGCTGACGGTTACCTATGCAAAGGATGTCTACGATGGCAATACCTGGAAGGCAGACGGAACGACCGATCAAAAGTCGATCCGATCCACGTTGTGAATACGTTGTCTGTCAAGACCGGCGACACCAGCCCGATCATCCCGCTGGCAATCGTCGCAGCGGCGGCACTTGCAGCGATCATTCTTCTGGTTGTAATCAGAAAGAAGAACCGCAAGTAAGACAGACGGACAGACTGACAGTTTGAGACCTTGACAGTCTGACAGGAGTCAAAACAGCTCCTTCGGAGATATGCTTCATCCATGCAGCATATCGAACTCTCCGGAGGAGCTGTTTTTTTGACTGGCGGATTCGCTCAGAAATCTTCAGAACGTGTCCTGCGCGGTGGCGATCGAAAGGCAGCGTTCAGTCAGCCGAACTTCCTGAGTATTTCGGCGATGGCACTGTGGTTGTTGTCGTGTTCTGTGACATAGTCGGCAGCATCCTTTAATGCCGGGATTCCGTTTCTCACAGCACAGCCATGTCCCGCGGCGATGATCATCGAAATGTCATTCTCCTGGTCGCCGGCGCTGATGGTGTTTTCAATCGGAACGGACAGCTCTTTTGACAGAAAGCTGACTGCAAAACCCTTGTCGATTCCGGCGGGCACAATTTCGAGAAGAAATTCGTTGGAAAGAAAGATATTCACTTCTCCAGACAGACGGCTGCGCAGAAGTGTGTAGAATGCCTGAACTCTGGAAGGATCTGCAAAGTCGATGGCAAGCAGTTTCCCCGTCGGAACCTTCACGGCGTCCGCCAGATCCGGAACGATCTCAAACGGAAGCTGCTGGATCTTGCAGTATTGACGGAGATTGTCGTCATCCGTCTCTGTCAGAACAGCTGTGTCGGAGTATGCCTGGAGGTGGATGCCAAATTCTCTTGCACAGCGGCTGACCGGCCGGACGTCCTCTGCGTCAAGACCTCTTCGGTAAAGAGTTCTGCCGGCGTATACATCGTAGATCTGGGAACCATTGTAGGCGCAGAGATAGATACCCTTCCGTCTGGTGAGACCAAGGCGTTCCATTAGATGAAGCGCACCGGCGAGCGCACGCCCGGTGGAGACAGCAAGCGCATTGCCTGCATCCAGAAAGTGCATGATTGCAGCACGGTTCTCATCGGTTAGTTTTTTGTCTGTTGTGACAAGCGTTTCATCAATGTCCGAGAACAGTATTTTTTTGTAAGGTGGGTTCTGCATGAAGGAAGCCTTTCAACTGATTATTTGTCATGTTAGAATGGTGAACAGGTTGTTGCGTCTTGTCTGAAAGCGTCTGCCGGTCTGCCGCAGAGCCAGGACAGGAAACAACGTTTTTCAGTATAGAGACGCAGAAACAAAGCGTCAAGAATTTTGAGATAAGTAAAGTAAGAAAGAAGGGAAAGCGAGAATGACAAAGCAGCTTTATTATGAAGATGCATATCTGAAAGACTTTGATGCGTACGTCACTGACTGCAGGGAAGGGGCGGATGGCATGCACCTTTATCTGGATAAAAGTGCTTTTTTCCCGGAGGGCGGCGGACAGGATGGGGACAGAGGGTATCTTTTCTCAGATCTGTTTTCCGGAGGGAAAGCGGCCGTTACAGATACGCAAAGCGACGGCGAAGATATTTATGTTGTATGCGGTCTCAAAGCGAAGGTTCCCGCGGGGACAAGAGTGCATGGCGTTCTGGACTGGAAGTTCCGCTTTGACCGGATGCAGAATCATTCCGGTGAACACATCGTGAGCGGCCTTATCCATCGGCGATTTGGCTACGAGACT
>USJM01000147.1 GCA_900555005.1 uncultured Lachnospiraceae bacterium
GGTTTTCTGTCCGGATCCGGACAAGACCGCCGGTGCATTCCCCGCAGCTGTGCAGGACAGCCCCAAGAAATGCAATCCTGCAATGTCTGGCAGTATCTGTGCAGCCTGCCAGTTCCTCCCTGACTTCCCCGGAGAATGACATTGTATTCCTCCGTTCTCAACGGGTAATGTCCCGGTGGAGCAGCACCACCGGATACTTCCCGCTTGTCTCAAAATATTCGTTCAGACGGTTTGCCATCGTCACCGAACGATGCTTGCCGCCTGTGCACCCGACAGCGATTGTCAGCTGTCTCTTTCCTTCCAGCTCATACTTCGGGATCAGAAACTCGAGAAGATCGGTCAGTTTCTGCAGAAATGTATCTGCTTCCCCATTCTGGCAGACATACGCCTGCACGTCCTTGTCATTTCCGGTTTTGTGCTTAAGCTCCTCGACATAAAACGGATTCGGAAGGAAACGGACATCAAAAACCAGATCAGCGTCGGAGGGGATCCCGAACTTAAACCCGAATGACAGGATGGATATCAGCAGACTGCCCTCTCCCGGATTTTCGAGGAAGATATGACCGATCTCCTGCTGCAGCTGCCTCGTCAGCATATCGCTGGTATCAATCACGTAGTCCGCCCGAAGTCTGAGCGGTTCCAGAAGCTTCCGTTCCTTTGCGATGCCGGCTTCAATCCGTCCGGTTCCGGCAAGCGGATGAATCCGGCGGGTCGCCTTATACCGTCTTACCAGCTCCTGGTCGCTGCAGTCAAGATACAGGATTTCGTAACTGTAGGGCTTCATGGTCCGGAAAAAATCCTCCACCGAATGTCCCCTCAGCATGGATCGGGAGTCAAATCCGACCGCGACCTTGCTGTATTCCTGCGCCGGATTGCCTGCCAGCTCGGCAAACTTTCCGATCAGCTCCAGCGGGAGATTGTCTACGCAGAAATAGCCGTCGTCCTCCAGCATCTTGAGGGCGGCAGTTTTTCCGGAACCGGACATCCCTGTCACGATCACGAATCTCATTCCTCGCCCTCCGTATCTTCAAACCCCAGCATCCGGACCTCCGGTTCAAGCTTTACACCGCTTTTCTCCATCACAGCCTCCTGAACCCTGCGGATGACCCCGCGCACATCCTCCGCCGTCGCCCCGGAAACATTCACGACAAAGCCCGCATGCTTTTCCGAGACCATCGCGCCTCCGACCGTAAACCCTCTCATGCCGGCTTCATCAATCAATGCTCCGGCATAGTGGCCCTCCGGCCGTTTGAATGTGGAGCCTGCGCTTCCGTATTCAAGCGGCTGCTTCTCAGCCCGCCTGGTCCTCAGATCGTCCATCTTTTCACGGATTGCCGAGGGATCGCCCGGCTCAAGCTTCAGACTGACATCCAGAACCGTCATGCCTTCCGTCTGAATTCTGGACATCCTGTAACCGAACTGGCAATCTTCATTGGAAAGCCGGATAATCTTTCCATCCTTTGTCAGCACATGGACAGATTCAACGATGTCCCTCATCTCGCTGCCATAAGCGCCCGCGTTCATGAAAACAGCCCCGCCGATCGTACCCGGTATGCCGGAGACACATTCCATCCCGGTCAGGGAAGCTTCCAGCGCCTTCGCCGAGACCGCTGAAAGCATCGCGCCTGCCTGCGCCTCGACAATATCCCCGCGTATCCGTATCTGGCTGAGATTCTTCGCCACACGGACGATCACGCCTCTGTAGCCAGCATCACTGACCAGAAGATTGCTGCCATTTCCGACAACAAAGTACGGAAGTTCCATGCGCCTGAGATACAGAATAGTGTCTGCCAGCTGACGCTCCGTCTTCGGTTTCACCAGCAGGGCTGCCGGCCCGCCGATCCGGGAGGGGGTATATGCGATCATCGGGACCCCGGCAGCGACTGCATCTTCCCCGCACAGTGCTGACAGATACGCTTTTGCATCGTCCATATCCCTGTCAAATCCTTTCTTTTCCCCTCTGTGCCTGCGGCTGTAAAGATACAGGGACAGCGCAAACAGAATACCGGAGACGATCGTCAGAAGGATCCCTTCCCGGAATCCTTCCGGAATATATACCATACGGATGGCATGCCGGCCGGTTTCAAGATCGGCCCCCATCAGGCAGGATCCGATCTCCGAAAGCTTCTCTTCCTTCCCGTCCACATACAGCCGCCAGCCATTGTCATATGGCAGTGTCAGAAGGAGCACGCCTGCTTTCTTCACATCGATGTCGCCTGTCAGCACATTGCCGGATGCGGAGACATTCTGAAGCTCACTCTCTCTCAGCTTGTTGACAACAGCCTGCTCGGCGCTGTCCGGGCAGGTATAGATGATCGCCTCCGCGCTGGAACCCAGCTTTGTCGATGCAGTCATCTGCGCCAAATTTTCCCCGTCCGCCGCATTGATCACATAGAGATGGTCTGTGAATGTCTCATAGGTTTTGCTGAATTCCGGTGTGGTCAGTTTCAGCTCCGCCACACGCTCCGGCAGATAAGCATAAACCTGCTTTCCGTCCGGGATCAGGATTTCATTTGCTTCCCCATTCTGCATGGTGAGGTAACGGTCGAGTGTATAGATCGGATCAAGCCCGGTCGCCTTCACCACAAAGTCATTCTGGACATCGATCGGCGTCCCGGATGAAATGTCCCAGTCCCGGATCTCCGGATTCACCATAAACCCGAGTGCCAGTGCATTTTCATTCTTATAGATGGTCAGGTTTCCATCCGACGTCTGCTTCTGAAACTGATAGAGCGTGCTGCCGGTTCCCTGTGCGGAAAGGACATACTTGATGCCCAGCACATCGTTCATCAGTTTCGTGACCCCGTTGTAGCCGTTTTGTTTGTCCTCGATTCCATACCGATCCGGTCGCAGAAGTTTGTGACCGACTCCTGCATCGTGGAATTGAACATGACGACCGCATTGCCTCCGCAGAACAGGGTGACATCCCGCATGCGCTGGGAATCAACCTCCGACCGGAACCAGGTATTGTCATGCATCTGCGGAACGAGTGTCTTGTATGACTTCTGGTCGTTCAGATAGATGGAACGCGTCACGGAATCGTTGCAGACGACTCCCCAGACAGCCGACACGCCGGACTCACAGATCAGGATGCTTCCGGCCAGCACAGAAAAAACCAGCCGCCGGATGTGATACAGGCGGATCACGAGGAGCAGCACCAGATACCCGCAGAGAAGCAGGAATGTGATCTCGTAGGCGGAGACCGGATAGGCATTGCCCTCATTGTCCTGCCCCAGCTCCAGATACCAGGCTGCCGCCGCGAAGGATATCGGGATGACGCCGGCGGCAAGGATCCGCCAGACAGCCAGCTTCGGCACATCTGCGATGGCATCGAACGACATGACCAGCACGATGGCGATATAGATGAACGCAAACCGGTTCGGCAGTCCGTTCTGCTGATGGAAGCCGTGCCAGATGTAATTCAGAACGTTCATCGAGAAGCTCAGAAACAGAAAGCCCGCCAGGATGCCTTTCGCAATCCTCCTTCTGAGCGCAATCCGATTGTCAAGCAGAAACAGGATGCCCAGCAGCATGACGGACACGCCGCAGTATGCATTGAGCCCGACCTGGGAGTTCGATATATTGACCGGTTTGATTCCTGCAAAATGGGCGAGGCAGAGGTTCACGAAGTCTGTGTAGAACTTGATGACCTTCGGAAAGGTATTCGACTGCATGGATTCCGAGGCCTTCAGCGCCCGGTAAGCAGGCAGAAGGACGATGCTGCCCATGCCGCCCGCAAGGATGGAATACCAGAAGAAACGCAGAAAACGGCGCAGAAGCAAACCCGGCTTCATTCTTCCGGTGTACACAAGGCAGACAAACACATACAGGACAGAAAACAGACAGAGCATGAACCCGATGTAATAGTTGCACCAGAGCGCCACAAACAGTGCTGCCCCGTAAAGGCGCCCATCGGAGCGTCCGCTCACACGGCCGCCGGCACCGATGCCGAAAATCTGGTCGATCCCCTTCATGATCAGCGGAAGCATCGCGATGGAGTCCAGCCACATAATGTTGAAATAGTACCCGATCATGAAGAAAGAAACCGCATACATCGTCCCGAATGCCGGTGCAAGGAGCCCTGACTTCGGATTTCTGCGATGCAGATACCAGGTCATGGTTCCGCCGCAGAGTGCGACCTTCAGCAGGATCAGATAGTCCATGAAGTCACAGACATTCGCTGTCGGGACAAGGCCGATCAGAAAATTCAGCGGACTTGCCAGATAATAGGCATAGGTTGCCCAGAAGTTGTATCCCAGCCCCGCCGAAAAGGAGTACAGCAGAGAGGAGTGGTGCACAAGCTTCTCATGAAATTCCGTGTAGAATGGCAGATACTGGTGAAGAGAGTCAATGATCAGGACCGTCCCGTCCCCAAATGGCCAGACGCCGATCTGAACATACCCGACCAGCATGATCAGCGCCGGGATCGCAAAACCGATCAGAAACCAGCGTCCTGACCCGGCTGCCTTTGCTGTTCTGTCTGCCTTCCGTGTCCTAGCGGCTTGAAATACTGCACTTTTCTGCGTCATCGTCTGTGTCTGCATATGCCTCAGGCACTCCTTCCTGCCTGCATGTTCTCCTTCAGGGGGCGAGGCTGACCGGTATCGCCTCGCCAAGCGACAGCGAATACAGCCAGGCTTCCCCGACCGGTTTTCCGGTCAGCCGGGTGAGGGCAGACGCATAGAGCAGAAACTGTGTCCGGTACCTCCGCACCAGACTTTCCTTCTGCTCCGGTCTGCAATAATCTGTCTTGTAATCGACAAGAACCAGGTGTCCGGCCTCCTCAAACCAGGCGTCAATCGTCCCCTGGATCAGCACAGGCTCCGCTGCTGCTTCTTTCCCCGCACCTGAAAACAGGCTTCCCGCCGGAACGGACAGCACGAACGGATTCTCGCGGTGGAGCGCCCCTTACCCGCTGCCTTCTTCATCCGCGCGCCAATTTCAGAGTT
>USJM01000148.1 GCA_900555005.1 uncultured Lachnospiraceae bacterium
GACTTATACGGCAAAGTATTTCTGGCGGACTTCGGTGACGGGCATGTCCTGCCCGGTCCACAAGCGGAAGGCTTCCGCTCCCTGATACAGCAGCATATACATTCCGTTGAGTGTCCGGCAGCCTCTTGCCTGCGCTTCCCTGAGGAGTCTGGTCTGTCTGGGATTATAGATGACATCGGCGACGACAAGGCCTTCGTGAAGGCATCCTGTATCCGGAATCGGCAGCTGGTTTTCTGCGTCTGCCGGAAGATCCGTTTTTTTCATTCCGACAGAAGTCGCATTTGCAAGAATGCCGGAGGCGCCAATTGCCTCTCCGAGTGCATGTGCATCCTCCAGATCCACCACATCCGCCCTGCAGGCTGTGTTCTCTGTGATAACCTGTGCCAGCATCTCAGCATGACGAAAAGACCGGCTTTTCCTGTTTGCAATGTGCAGTTTTTTCACACCGTCCAGCGCTGCCTGGACGGCAATTGCGCTTCCCGCTCCGCCAGCTCCGAGAAGTGTCATCTCCTGCCCGTCTGCATCAACACCCGCCCTTCGCAGCGATTCCATGAAGCCGAACCCGTCCGTGTTATATCCGGTCAGCTTTCCATGGTCATTGACAACGGTATTGACAGCACCGATCATCCGCGCCGCCGGGGACAGCTCATCGAGGTATTCCAACACAGCCGTCTTGTCCGGCATCGTCAGATTGAACCCAAAGCAGTCCAGGTTCCGGAACGTCCGGACCGTTTCTCCGAGCTGCTCCGGCTGCACGCTGAAGCAGAGGTAGACCGCGTCTATTCCAAGTCTGCGAAAGCTATAATTGTGCATCTGCGGAGAAATGCTGTGCGCAACAGGGTACCCGAGCAGCCCTCCGAATCTTGTGTGACCAGTGATCTCATATTCCCCCGACAATCTGGTTTCCTCCATCAGGTATGTTTGAAGAAAGCCTCCGGTTTCATGCCGGAGGCCTTCTGCGTCGTCTGTTTGATTCTTCAGCTTCTTCTTAAAAATTCCGGAATCTGGATATCCTGCGGCGTCACCTTGCTGGTCGGCGCCTTCAGCGTCGCATTCTGTGTCGGAATGGACGGAGCCTTCGGCGCCGGCTGAGCTGCCGGACGCTGGAAGCTGAACCCGCTCTTCGGTCTTTCTGTCTTCCTATAACGGAAATCCGTTCCCGCTGCAGGCTGGGAAAGTCCCTTGTGAAGTCCGAGCAGAGAGCCCTGCTCCTCGTTCGGATCCTCGATTCCCGTTGCGATGACCGTGATACTGCACTCATCCGCATAAGTGTCGTCGTACATCGCGCCAAAGATGATATTCGCGTTCTCGCCTGCAAGCTCCTGTACATAGCCTGCTGCATCGCTTGCATCCATCAGGCTGATATCTCCGCTCACATTGATGATAATATTAGTTGCGCCTTCAATCGTCGTCTCAAGCAGCGGGCTTTCAACAGCCTGCTTGACTGCCTCAATCGCCTTATCGTCGCCCTTCGCCTGTCCGATTCCGATGTGCGCAATCCCCTTGTCCTGCATGACAGTTCTTACATCCGCGAAGTCAAGGTTGATCAGCGCCGGGAGGTTGATCAGATCAGTAATGCCGGATACCGCCTGCTGAAGCACCTCATCTGCTTTTCTGAAAGCCTCCGGCATCGTCGTCCTGCGATCCACGACCTCAAGCAGCTTGTCGTTCGGAATCACGATCAGCGTATCGACTTCTCCTTGAGCTTTTCAATTCCGTTCAGGGCGTTGGTCATTCGAACCTTTCCCTCGAATCGGAAAGGCTTCGTCACGACACCGACTGTCAGAATGCCCATCTCCTTTGCAACACCCGCAATGACAGGAGCCGCCCCTGTTCCGGTTCCGCCGCCCATCCCGCAGGTAACGAAAACCATGTCTGCTCCCTGAACAGCATTCTTGATGTCCTCGGTGCTCTCCTCAGCCGCCTGCTCTCCGACCTCCGGCCGTGCACCGGCTCCAAGCCCCTTCGTGATCTTCTCTCCGATCTGGATGACGCTCGGTGCCTTTGACATGGCAAGCGCCTGTTTATCTGTATTGACTCCGATGAATTCGACCCCGGCGATGGTATCATCGACCATCCTGTTGACCGCATTGTTGCCGGCTCCGCCGACCCCGATGACAATAATCTTTGCTCCCGGTTCAGAGTCATTCGACATAATCTCTAACACTGAAGTCTCCTCCTTGACTGATGAAGGTCCTGTATAGGTGTATCGCCTATATCCCTTTCAATATAAGTGCTTTTACCCGATATTGCAAGTTTTTTACCAGATTCAGGCAGTTTCACCCGCACCATCATTTCATTTCTTACTGGACGAGCTGTCCTGTTGCCGGATCGATGACGTTCCAGTATGCATCCTTGATGTTTCCGTTCTCATCGACCGTGCAGCCTGCAATCGGATTCCCGGAAGCATCCACAACCTGTCCGTTTTCAATATGGGCATCGTAGTGCAGGGTCCCGTTGCTGTCAAATGCCATCACACCCTTCGTCGAATTCTGACTGCTGTCTTCGTCCTGATTGTTTTCGTTCTGGCTGTTTTCATCCTGGCCCTGGCCGTTCTCATTCTGGCTGTCTTCGTTCTGTCCCTGCCCATCAGGATTCTGATTGTCCGCATTCTGGGCCTGTCCATTCTCAGCGGTCCCCGAATCCTGATCAGAACCTGCTGATGCGTCAGTCTGACTTGTATCGGCTCCGACGCCCGTGAGCGTCTCTCCGGAATCTCCGCCTTCCGTCTCGTCAGACTGCTTCACGGTCTCCTTGAATGTAATGCTTGTATTCTTTCCTGTGAAGCCTTCCATGTTGAGTGTCCCGGTTCTGGAAGAAATCTTCGGGTAGATCTGGACAAGATTTGCGATCTTCTCTTCCAGATACTCGTCCTGGCCCAGCTTTACCGTCACGCTCCCATAGCGCAGCGTCATGTTCCCGCTGCTGTCGAAGCTGACGCTGTCCGGAATAAAGTCTGACTGAATCAGGAGCTGCGTTATGCTCAGCATTGTACGGAAGGTCGATGTATTGGTAACCGGAAGTTTCTGGTATAGTTCCGGGCTTCCGACATCGACTCCTGTGACAAGCGGAACCCCGCTTCTCACCTCGTCTGTGATCATCTGGACGATCCCATTTTCGTCAAAGTACACGTTCCTGCCGTCCACCTGAACGCGGCCGATCAGGCTGCTCTCTACAACCGTGACCTTCACAGAGGTCGGAGACTGAATCGATGCTTTCACGGAAGTCAGGTACGGTGCCTCCGGAGACGCGGCAGCACTTCTGTATTTCCAGGCAAAATAGAGCGTGTTCTTCAGAAGGCTGGTAGATGTCAGGTCACTGCTGATCTGATCCGCACTGTAGCGGTCATTTCCCTCAACCGTCACATGACGGATCTGAAATCCGTATACCACGATCAGCGCAGCAGCCGCAAGCACAGCAAGAAAGATAACAATTGCACGAAGAATTCTGTTCACAGACCTCTCTCCATATCCAGGTGGTTCAGGCAGACCGGCGTTGTATGACAAATGGAAGCCATCGTGCCTGTTTTTATGCCCTCCGCGGTGAAACACCGTGCGGAGGGCATCAGATATCCGGCAGTCTTATTCGCAGCAGGCAGAAATCCCATGGGCCTGTCTGCCGGTCATAAAAGAAGCGCTGCCGGTCAGGTGGCATTTACAGTCACATGAGAGCGCGTACGTATTCCTTGAAATTCTGCCGCGCTCCTCATAATTCGAAAACATTCCCCAGCTTGCGCAGGCGGGCGACAGCAGCACAGCATCCCCCGGCCTGGCCAGTGACACACACTTGTCAAAGGTTTCCCGGAAGGTATCACACAGATAAATCTCCGTAAACCCATGCTTTCTGGCACATTCGGCAATCTTTTCCTTTGTCTGTCCGACCAGAACAAGCGCCCGCACCTTTCCTCCGAAGCTCTCGATCCACTCGTCGTAGCTGCTTCCCTTGTCGTAGCCGCCGCCGATCAGGATCGTATCGGCCTTGTCGAGCATGTGTTCGATCACGCCGATCTTGTCGGAAACTTTCGCGCCGCCCAGCACCAGTACATACGGTTTTTCCGGAGCGGATTTGACGCGCTCGAGCGCTTCCACCTCGCGGGCGATCAAAAAGCCGGCGTAGGCGGGCAGCGCATGAGCGACGCCTTCGGTGGTGCAGTCGCCGCGGTGCGAAGCGCTGAACGCGTCCATACGAACAGATCGAACGGCTTTGCCAGCAGCTTGCTGAACTCGGGATCGTTCTTCTGCTCCTCGGCGTGGAAGCGAGAGTTCTCCAGCAGCAGCAGCTCGCCGGGCTTCTGCGCCGCGACGGCCGCTTCGACCTCGGGGCCGACGCACTCGGGCACGAAACGCACCGGATGCCCCAGCCCTTTTCCACGTCTGCGCGGATCTGTCCCAATGACATCTCCGGCACGACCTGCCCTTTGGGACGCCCGAAGTGCGAGACCATCGTCACCAGAGCGCCGCCGGCCAGCAGCGCGTCGATGGTCTTCTTATGCGCGACGATGCGGGAATTGTCCTTGACTTTGCCGTCTTTGAACGGCACGTTGAAATCGACGCGGACCAGAACTTTTTTGCCCTGCAGGGGCGCGTCGGAAATTCCGCGGAGCCTCGGCATTTTAGAGCCCCTTGGCGATCACGTAGTTGACCAGGTCGACGCAGCGGCAGGAATAGCCCCACTCGTTGTCGTACCAGGCGAACACTTTGACGAGTCCGTTCATCTCGATGGTCTGATCGGGCGCGAAAATGCTGGAACGGTCGTCGTGAATGAAATCGGCGGACACGCACTCGTCGGTGACGTAGCCCACGTAGGGAGCCATGGCGCCCTCGGCGGCCTTTTTCACGGCCGCGTTCACTTCGTCGGCCGTCACCGCGCGGCCGGGGACGAAGGTCAAATCGACGATCGAGACGTCGGGCGTGGGCACGCGCA
>USJM01000149.1 GCA_900555005.1 uncultured Lachnospiraceae bacterium
TTCCGGATCTGGGTGAGAGACTTGAAAATGGTTCTATGGCCGGTGAGTCCGGTGGACATTACTGCGATCCGCTGTTTGCATTCCTGATGGTTTACAATGCCATCAAGGGCAACTACACAGATTTCGCAGGAACCTTCAACGAGATCAATTTCCCGTACCTGTATGTCTCTTCTGCTGATGATTACAAGGCATATGAGAAGTACTTTGTTGATCAGCTTCCGTACACGGATCAGGAGATCGTGGATCTCTCCAATGAGAGCTTCGAGGATCTGGCCAAGTCGGCTGAGTCCCTGTCCATCGAGGATGCAGCAGCACGTGCAGGCGGATCGACGGCATCTACTGAGGCTGAGGTGGCAACAGAGTCCGCAACAGAGGCAGGCTGAGGAACCACGCCGGGCGGTGGACAGCTGTGAAGGCTTTTTCAGCCGCGCCTGAGCTGAGCGCAGTACGGGGCTTGAGGCCAGAGTGTCTGCGTTTCAAAACAGAAAGCAAAGCGGACGGTTCTTGACCGCTTTCCAACAGAAATGACCGGGCCGGTATCATTCGGTGATACCGGCCTCTCTTTCAGGATGACTTGTCAAGTACAACTTGTCGGAAAATGAGGTATTGGTATGGGTTCAACTGAACGTGTTAAGAAAGGCGGGAAGCTCTCGGGCAGGACGATGGGATTTCTCATCCTGATCCTTCTGGTCGTCGCCTCCTGGGCGGTTTTCAAGGCCATCACGCCTGGCAACTTCGGTTCGCCGAAAAATCTGCTCAGCTACTTTGAATCGTCTCTGATGATTTCAGCTGGGGCTGCCGGTTTCTATTTTGTCATGGTCATGGGGATGTTCGACTTCTCCATCGGCGCCAACATCATGCTGTCCGCCATCGTGGTACGACGCTGGCATCCCGTTTCAACATGGGATACTTCGGGCTGATCGCCGGCTGCATCCTGACAGGGGCGATTGTCGGGCTTTTGAACGGATTTTTCTATGTGAAGCTTCACATCCCGTCGATGATCGTCACGACCGGGCTTGCACTGATCTACGAGTCCATTGCCAGCTACATCGCGGGTGGTCAGTCAGCGACGCTTCCGTCCAACCTCCGGAAGCTCGGGGCGATGCCGGGCGACCTGATACTGGCTTCATCGCATTCCTGGTGGCTTACCTTCTTCTGAATTATACGAAGATCGGAACCTATACGTACGCCATCGGGTCCAATGAGTTTGTCGCGAAGAACATGGGCATCAATGTCAATCTCTACAAGGTCATCGCGTTCGTAATATCCGGGGCATTCTTTGGAATCGAGGCGATCCTGACAATCAGCTATGGCTCCTCGATGGTTGCGGAGACGGGCATGGCGTCCATGAGCCGCAACTTCTATCCGACGATGGGCTGCTTCCTCGGCCTTGCGCTGAAGAAATACGGAATCCCGATCCCGGCGATCATCATCGGGGAGTTCTTCCTGCAGATCATCTATTACGGTTTTGTGGCACTCGGCGCGCCGACGGCCGTGAACGATGTCATCTCAGGCTTGGCGCTGCTGATTATCGTCACGCTGACAACAAAGGTCGGCAAGGGCGAGATTGTCAAGTGATCGGAGGAGGAGAAGGACATGAGTGAAGTCAGATTACAGATCCAGCATCTTTCGAAGACCTTCGGAATCACGAAAGCGGTGCAGGATGTTTCATTTACAATCAACAAGGGTGAGATTCACGCGCTGATCGGTGAAAATGGATCCGGCAAGTCGACCCTGACCAACATGCTGACGGGTATTTATTCCATCGACAGCGGGCATTTCATCTTGGACGGGAAGGAGATCCACCCGAAGAATCAGGTCGCGGCCAACGACGAGGGTGTCTCGATCATCGTGCAGGAGCTCGGAACGCTTTCCGGCCTGCGGTCGCCGAGAACATCTTTCTCGGACATGAGGACCGGTTCGTGCACATGGGAACAAGAACACGAATGCGATGAACCGGGAGGCGCAGAAGCTGCTGGACGATTACGGGTTCGGACGCATCAAGGCCGGCGATATGGTGGATGACTACAACTTTGAGGACCGCAAGCTGGTTGAGATCGTCAAGGCAACATACTTCAAGCCTAAGATCGTGGTTGTCGACGAGACGACGACAGCGCTGTCCCAGGAAGGCCGTGAGGAGCTGTACAAGGTGATGAAGCGCATCCGCGGCGAGGGCGGGACAATCATCTTCATCTCCCATGACCTGGAGGAGGTGCTCAGGCTCTCAGATACCATCACGATTCTGCGCGACGGTGTGTACATCGATACGGTGAGGCAAGCCAGGTTTCAGAGGAGGATCTCAAGCGCCTGATGGTCGGCCGTGAGGTGACCGGAAACTACTACCGCGCGGATTATGGCGAGCCGGTCAGCAAGGAGGTCGTGCTTTCCGTCAAGGATGTGACCGTCCCGGGGCAGATCGAACATGTCTCGTTCGACCTGCACAAGGGAGAGATCCTCGGCTTTGGCGGACTGTCAGAGTCGGGCATGCACGAAGCGGGAAGGCATGCTTCGGAGCCTCATTTGACAGGACAGGTTCTGTGACGCTCGCGGATGGAACGCCGGTCAACAGTATTCCGACAGCAATTTCCCACAGCATCCCTATACATCGAAGGACCGCGACAACGAGTCGGTGGTCATGAACCAGAGCATCGGCGACAACATCTGCCTGCCGTCCCTGGATCAGCTCAGATCGGTGGGATGTTTCCTGAGCGGCAGAAAGATGAAGAACTTCGCGAACAAGTACGCGAAGGAGATGTCCGTCAAGATGGTCAACACAGACCAGTTTGTCTCGGACCTGTCGGGCGGGAACAAGCAGAAGGTAGTCCTGGCCAGGTGGATCGGAAAGAATTCGGATATCCTGGTGCTCGACAGTCCGACGAGAGGCATCGACATCAAGGTCAAGCAGGATATCTACCAGCTGATGGACCAGATGAGAAAGGAAGGCAAGTCGATCATCATGATCTCCGAGGAGCTGATGGAGCTGATCGGCATGTGTGACCGGATCCTGATCATGAAGGACGGGAAGATCAGCGGAGAACTGGAGCGCAATCGGGACCTCGATGAGAACAGACTGATTGAGAAGATGGTGTAAGGAGGAGAGTCATGGCTGAAAAAAGCATAGCAAAAACAGCTTCCCGTGAGGAGGAGCTGAAAAAGGTATCCAGAGCGATGCTGATGCGCCAGCTGCTCCCGGCTGTGGGGCTTGTCGTGGTCTTCATCGTCTTCAATATCCTGACGAAGGGCAGGATGGTCTCCAAGTTCAGCCTGGTCATGTCCCAGGTTTATGTGACCATGATTGCCTCCACCGGCGTCTTCTTCATCATGACGATGGGCGGGCTGGACTTCTCCCAGGGCTCGATCCTGGGTATGGCGTCCATTGTGGTCTGCATGGTGTCGAAGGTCAGCATTCCGCTGTCGATCCTTGCGGGGATCGGGACCGGCGCGGCGATCGGGGCGATGAACGGATTCTTCTATGTCAATCGGAAGATCAAGTCCTTTATCGTCACAATTTGCACGATGTTCCTCTTCCGCGGTATCATCAAGTACATGACGTCGAATTCTCCGGTCATGGGGGACATCAAGCTGACGATGCTCGGCATGAACGAAACTCTGAAAATGGTCTGCACGCTGGTTGTCATCGTGCTCGGCCTTCTGGCCTTCCGCTTCACGAAGTTCGGTATCCATCTCAAAGCGATCGGAGCCGGTGAGAAGGCAGCGAAGTACGCAGGCATCCGGACAGACCGGATGAAGTTTCTGGTCTATGTGCTGGCAGGCGCCATCACAGGATTTGCGGCGTTCATCAATGCCATCAAGGTCGGTTCGGTCACCGCTTCCGGCGGCAACCAGCTCGAGACCCAGATCCCTCGGCGGGATGCCGATCTCTGGCGGCGCAAAGTCCAGCTTCCTGAATGTCATCATCGGATCGCTGCTCTACACGGTATTGATTTCTGGTCTGAACATGATGGGACTGACCACCCAGACGATGCAGCTGGTTCAGGGTGTTGTGTTCCTGATCTTTGTCACCGTCTTCGCGGACAGGCAGTCGCTGCAGGTCATCAAGTAAATCGTATACGAGGAGATTTTACATGGAAAAGTTATATTTTATCCCGGGAAGCCAGGATCTTTATGGCAGAGAGTGTCTTCAGTCCGTCAGGGAGGACTGCCAGAAGATGACAGATTTCCTGAATGAGAAGCTGGGTGATGTGATCCGGATCGAGCTGCTTCCGACTGTTGAGACGTCCGAGATTTGCGTCGAGGATATGAAGAAGGTCATGGTCGACGATGACTGCGTCGGCGTCATCACCTGGATGCATACATTTTCCCCGGCGAAAATGTGGATCAAGGGGCTTCAGCTTCTTCAAAAGCCGCTCCTGCATCTTCACACGCAGGCCAATGAGAAGCTGCCGTATGATTCCATTGATATGGACTTCATGAATCTGAATCAGGCGGCACACGGTGACCGCGAGTACGGCTTTATTCTTGCAAAGCTTGGCATCCGCCACGAGGTGGTTGCGGGCTTCTATCAGCATGAGGCGGTCATTGAAAAGATCCGCCGTTTCGCACAGGTCGCGAAGGCAATCGGTCTCTCCCACAGGACGCGCGTGGCGACATTTGGCAACAATATGCGCGATGTCGCGGTCACAGATGGCAACCGTCTCGAATGCGAGATCAAGTACGGCTGGGGGGTCAAGTACTGGGGCATCGGCGAGATCGCAGATCTGGCCGGACAGGTGACAGATGACGAGATCGACGCGAAGATGGCGGACTATGAGAGCCGCTACACGATGGCGACAGACAACGTAGAGGCAGTCCGTACGCAGGCGCGTTATCAGATCGCATTCGAGAAGTTCATCGCCGCGAATGGTGTGACGGCC
>USJM01000150.1 GCA_900555005.1 uncultured Lachnospiraceae bacterium
TGTTTTCTCAGCGGATGAAGCCAGGACAGCCGCGGAAAACACATCGGCCTATACTGCCACCATAGAATCGATCGCAGCCGGTCTGAAACTGCAGATTCACCACAGGCTTGATGCCGGACAGAGCGAGAAGGCCCTGACAGCAGAGTACCGCCCTGTTTTTCAGGCCTGCGACCGGTATGTCCTGCTGCTGTCTGAAAAAATACCGAAAAATGCCGAGGCAGCCTTTTCCCTGCTCCGGGAGTCGTTCATGAAAGACCGTGAACATCTGGATACCGCTGCCGAAAAAACCTCTGCCCGGCTGGAGTATGCCTTCGACTTCATGGAAGCTGTCTTCGGCGAAAGCCAGGAGATGGTCTACTTCATCTCTGAGCTGTCGGTAAGCCTGTATGCCATGGACTTCCTGAAGGAACATGAAAGCCCGCGGTACTATCGCTATAACAAGTCGCTGCTGTTTGATGATGCCCAGACAGGCATCCGCAGGCAGCTTGATGAGATCCGCTCGGAGATGCGCGGCGAGTAAGCTCCCGGCTGCCGAACCGCAAATGACAGTCCGGCTGCAGGACCACAGGCGCACGGCTGTACGGCAGTTCTGCTGCCGAACCACAAAAGACAGTCCGGCTGCAGGACCGCGAATCGGCATTCAGGCTGCCGGATCACTCAACCGCCGTACTGGTCGTAATGCTTTCCGCCCCAGTAGACGCGCTGGGCGACTTCCGCCTTCTCGTTCAGGGTGACATCCTTGAAGATGTACTCCTTGAATTTCTCAAAACCCGTCCGGTCCACGATGTAGCCGATGTGCTCCTTGTGTTCCACCGCATTCGGGTCAATGTACTCCTCGATATAGGCGTAGGTATTCGCGGCGATCTTAAGGATGCTCTCCTCATCACACCACTTGATGAAATCCTCCGCCAGGCGCGGGTTCTTCTTTCCGGTCCGTCCCAGGATCACCAGGCGGAATAATGCTCCCGGCTTCTGGTCCATGCGCGTGTCGGACAGTACGTCACGCAGACACCGCAGCCGATGCACTTGGCGGTATCGCGGACAACCTTCCCGTTTTTCAGGGAAAGCGCTCCGACCGAACGGCGCCTGCAGTATTTGATACACTGCTCGCAGGCCACACAGCGATCCGGGTTGTACTGCGGCCATGCCGCCCCCCCCGAACCCCCCCAGCCGGACCTTCGCGCAGTCATTCGAGCAGCCGGTGAATGCGATCTTCACATGACGGTCATTCGGGTAGATGGTCTTCTCCATCTTCTGCGCAAAGGCGGTCGTGTCATAGCAGCCGAAGGGGCACAGCCGCGCTCCCGGACAGGCAATGACGTTCCGGGTTCCCGAAGCAGGATACCCCTTGCCTTCCTCCGTCTGATTGATGCGGAGCGAATCGATGATGAGCTGAACCTCCGCATTGACCTTGTCGACATCCTCCAGCCGGATCCCCGGAATCTCGATCCCCTGGCGGTTCGTGATGTCAATGACACCATTTCCATACTTTTCAGCAATCTCCACGACGCGTCCCAGCGACTTGCTGTCAATCACGCCGCCCGGAATCCGGATCCGGGAAGCCGTCTCGCCGCGGACCTTGGAATAGCGGAAGGCATTTTTCTTCAGCTTTGCGACATTGATATCTAAATTTCCCATATATGCTCCAATCTGGATCAATCCATCATCGTTCTTGCATCGACATAGTTAAACACAGGGCCATCCAGGCAGATGTACGTGTCATTGACCCGGCAGTGCCCGCACTTTCCAAGCCCGCAGCACATCTTGCGCTCGTAGGATACCGTGATGTTCTCGTCCGCAAACCCCTTCTTCTTCAGCTCGATGATCGTAAACTTCATCATTGGCGCGGTCCGACCACGATCGCCTTTGCCGAAGCCGGATCCTCAGCGGAAGATCCGCGATATACTTCGTGACCAGGCCGACATTGCCCTCATATCCCTCCGGAGCGCCGTCCACTGTCAGAATCAGGTTCAGTCTCTTCTCCCACGCCTCAAGGTCGTCCCGGAACAGCATGTCCGATGGACTCCTGAAACCGGTGATGGCATATTTGTCCTTTGCATTGTCCATCTGGGCAAGCGCGGATATGACGCCTCGAACAGGCGACACACCTGTTCCGCCGGCGACCACAACCGTCTCCCCCTCACGGTAAAGCCCGACATCAAATCCATTTCCATAGGGGCCGCGGAGCAGCAGGTTCTGTCCGGCATAGGTCTCGAAGACCTCGTTCGTCACTCTGCCGACCTTCCGGATTGTCAGATCTACAAAACCAGGGCCGATTCCGGATACCGAGATCGGGGCTTCGCCGTACTTGGGAACGGAGACCTCGAAAAACTGACCGGGCTTTACCTCTCCATAGAAGACCATGCGAAAGGTGTACTCCTTCTGCGTATGACGGATGACCTCCAGAATTCTCGAAGGAAATGGAATATACGGATTGTTCATCTTATCTGCCCTCCTCTTCCATGGCATCCACCGCATTGGCGACCTTGTTGATGATGTTGGAGTAGCTGATATACTCACCGCAGATATCATCGCAGCGCCCGCAGCCGACGCACATGTCATAGCCAAATCGTTTGCGGAAGTCCAGAATCTTGTGAAGAACCTTGAAGCGCATGCGCTCCCCCTGTGTCCTGCGGTACTGACCGCCTCCTGCTACATTCGTATAGCCGTCCACCATGCAGGAACTTGCCACGCGGCGCCGTTCACCGACACGCCCGTTGTCGCTGTAGTAGACATCCTGCATCGTGAAGCAAGTACAGGTCGGACAGACAAAGTTACAGCGCCCGCAGCCGATGCACCGGGTCGTGTATTCATCCCACAACGGATGCTTCAGAATCTCAGCCGGTATCTTTTCCGGGATGCGGACATGGACCTCATTCTGTGTGACATGCGCCGGTACAACCTCTTCCTTCGAAGTGGCTGCGGCGGAAAAGACGGCATCCATCCCCTCATCCAGCACGTTGATCCGGTACATCCCGTCTGCTTCATCAACCGAGAATGCGTATCCGTCCTCCGAGACATTGGACTTCATGTCTACGCAGAAACAGTTTTCAAAGCTATGGCTGCAGCCGATCAGGACGTAATGAACAAGCTCCCTGCGGCGCTGGTAGAAGAAATCCTTCTCCATTCCGTTTGCCAGATAGATCTGATCCTGGCGCTTCATGGCATGCAGATCGCAGCTCCTCAGAAACAGCAAAACTGGTCTTGTATCCAGGCTCGCCTCTCTGCACTCGTCCTCCGTAAAGTAAAACAGAGTCTCAGACAGCGGAGTCAGAACCTCTTTGGCAGAATAATCAGACTTTTCATGAAGCTCGATTTCATCGCTGCCGTTCACCTCGTCATACAGTATGGTGTCCACATCGGTAAAGCGCCCTGCACCCTTCTTCCGGACCGGCGCAAAGATCCGGTAGGTCTCCCGGAGCGTACGGATCGCATCTGCGAAGCCCTCCGGTGTCAGCACATAGCCCATAGATTTCCCTCCTGTGATGGTCGTTTGGTATCAATATGTTTCAGCGCCGCATGTAATTTTGTCCCGCCGCGGAAGGGCGGGGGGGAATGAAGCCTCTGTAGAGAGCGCATGTTTCTGCAGGCAAAGCCATGACAGCCCGCAGAAGATGCACAGAAAAACGCCTGCCTGTCAGGCAGCGTCACCGAATCAGCTCGTAGGCGTAGAGAGACTCATCGGTTCGGGACGGCGCCAGACCGATGCCCAGGATCTCACGCAATCGTTCTGGCTGGCCTGCCAGCTCCTCCGGTGTTCCTGAAAGTACAACTTTCCCGCATTTCATAACGAGAATCTGGCTGCTGATGCTGAAGCTCAGCGGCAGGTCATGGGAGACGGTCACCACGCTCTTCCCGCACTGTGCCAGTCTGGCAAAAAGTTCCATCGTCTTTCTCTGATGCGCGATATCCATGCTGGAGGTTCCCTCATCGATCAGCAGATAGTCCGGGTCCTGAGCCAGTAACATAGCCAGATATGCACGCTGTCTTTCTCCCCCGGACAGATTCCCAATCAGCCGGTCAGAGAGCGGAGTCATGTCCGTCTCCCGGAGTGCCGCCTCAATCCCCCTCCGGTCCGACTCGCTCAGTACATTTGTGATACCCGTCCTGCTGAAGCAGCCGTGCGAGACCAGCGTGCGCACTGTCATACGCGGAGCCGGAAGGCTCTGCGGAAGATGGCAAGATACTGCGCCCTTCTCTTCGGGGAGAGTGCAGCAATTTCCTTTCCGTCCATGAGTGCATGCCCGCGGTAAGGGAGAATGCCCGCCAGCGATTTCAGAAATGTAGACTTGCCGCAGCCATTTTCTCCGATCAGGGTCGTGACCTCCCCTCTTTTGAGGGTAAGATCTTCGATTCCGATTCCAATGCACATGCGCCATACCCGGCAGAATATGATTGTATCCGGATCATATGCCACGCTTTCTGTGTATCAGCATCCCGATGAAAAAGGGTGCACCGAGCAGACTGAGCAGAAGTCCGACAGGCAGCTCGTACGGATACAGCAGTCTTCTGCCCAGGAAATCAGCTGCCAGAAGCAGTGCGCTTCCATAGAGCACACACAGCAGAAGACTTCCGGACGTTGTCAGATCCTGTGGGAAGACTCTTCTGATCAGATTTGGGATGATCAACCCCAGAAAACTGATCAGACCGCCGACGCAGACTGCCGCCCCGGCAAGCACAGCTGCCGCCAGAATGGTGAGACAGCGATGCCTCTTTACATTCAGCCCCAGGCTGTGTGCCGTCTCATCCCCGAGTGCAAACAGGTCAATCCCCCGGCTCAGGAACAGGCCGCCCAGCAGACAGGGCATGGTCAGCGCCCCCGAAAGAGCAAGCACCGGCCAGGTCACGCCGGACAGGCCGCAA
>USJM01000151.1 GCA_900555005.1 uncultured Lachnospiraceae bacterium
CGTTGATCTCCGCGTCGCTGTCCCAGCCCCAGCTCTCCTCCATCCTCCTGACAGCCTCCAGATACTTTCGGTTGACAGGCGTGGGGATTCGGTGTTTCTCTCCGAGCTGTATGACCGTCCCGGCAAACATATCGACCTCCGTCGGCCTTCTGGCCACAGCATCCTGTCGCATCGACGGATATCCATCCGGCTTCAGGGTCTTCTCCAGCTCGACGCACCGGTTCAGGTCTTCCTGTGTCAGGCGAACCCCTTCTGCTTCCGCAATCCGGATAACCTCCGTCATCGCGCCGACCATCTCGTCCAGGATCGGCCCCGGTGCCGTTGCGTGCGCGTAGTCCGTCTCATAGACCGTGCATGCCTGGTTGATCCCGACATTCAGCATGAACTTGCTCCACATACTCCTCCTGATGTCCGGGCAGACCTCATACGGGATTCCTGTCCTTTCCAGGAATGAAACAAGCGCCTGAAACGCCGGCTTCTGTTCCTCTTGCGTCACGCCGATCTGCAGCCGCCCCGGCTTTGTGTACCGCAGCGCCGTATTCTCCCGCATCGCATCCATCCCGATTGCGACGCAGTCGATGATGTTTCTGCGCGGATATGTCTGCGCCAGAATATCCTCGCTGCTGATACCATTCATCACGGAAATGATCACCGTGTCAGGTCCGACCGCCGGCTTCATCTCTTCGACAACGTCCTTCAAATCCTTGTACTTGACTGCCACAATCACAAGGTCATATGGCACTGCGTCCTCCGCTGCTCTGATCTGAAGGTGTTTTTCGATCCCATTCACAGAATACCTGTCATGCCGGTGCCGCTCCGCACGTTCCCGGTTCATCAGGAAGGTCACGGCATCCTCCCCTTCCGTCTCCGCAATCTTTGAGCCAAACAGAAGGCCAAGAGCACCCATTCCGAAAACTGCTGTCCTTTTAATTTCCATTTCCACTGTCCTCTCTCAGCTGTCAGTGTCTCCCCTGACCATCCGCACATACCGGTCACGGCCAAGGCGCGGCTTTTCTCCCGGATATGCGCCTTTATCCTCCGCATATGCAAGCCGCAGCGGCCTGAGCCGGCCTTATTCTACCGCATTTTCCGGTCATTGTCGCTTCCAGACCAGCAGACTTGAAAAACGGGTGCAGCTTGTATAAAGTACCCGTATAAGATCATGGAGCCTCCGCCTGGCGCCGCCCTGCCTGAACGGTCACGAAAGGAACCTATTCATGAAATTTCTCCACCTTGCCGATCTTCATCTCGGACGGTCTCTCAATGAGATCAGTCTGATCCCCGACCAGAAATATCTCCTTCATCAGATCCTGGAGCTTTCCGCGCAGGAAAGGCCGGATGCCGTCCTGGTCGCCGGCGACGTCTACGACCGCGCCGTTCCATCCGAGGAGGCCGTCGCCCTTCTGGACGGCTTTTTATCGGAGTTTGCCGCCCTGCACCTTCCGGTTCTTCTGATCAGCGGCAACCATGATTCAGATGAACGGCTGAATTTCGGAAGCCGGCTTCTGAAGGAAAGCGGCATATATATCTGCGGAAAGTATGACGGAACCTTCCGCCAGGTGACGCTGTCCGACGAATATGGCCCCGTCCACTTCTGGCTGCTTCCCTACATAACACGTGCCCAGGTACAGCATTTCTGGCCGGATGAGGACACCAGAACATATGAATCTGCTGTCAGGACAGTTCTGAACCATGCTGAGATGGATGGTTCGGAGCGCAACGTGCTTCTCGCTCACCAGTTCGTGACACCAGGGAAGGCCGGCAGCGGAGATCCGCTTCTGTCCGGATCAGAAACGCCGCCCAGAATGTCGGGACGATTGACCGGATCAGCAGCGATGTGTTCGATCGCTTTGACTATGTGGCGCTCGGACATATCCACAGACCGCAGAAGGTCGGCCGTGAGAGCATCCGCTACGGCGGTTCCCCGCTTCGATATTCGTTAAGCGAGGTCAGCCAGGATAAGGCCTTACCCTCGTTGAACTGGCGGAGAAGGGCAGCTGTCCGACGGTCACGCTTATCCCGGTGAAACCACTCCACGAAATGCGCCTGCTGAAGGGTCATTTTGAAGAGCTCCTGAAGCCGGAAAACATCGAGTACCCGGACGATTACGTGTTTGTCACCCTCACAGACCGGACGCCTGTACCGGATGCCTTTGCTGCCATCCAGGCGCATTATCCAAATGCCTGCGGCCTGCGCTATGAGCTCCCGGAATCGTCAAAGACAGCCAGGTCCGGGAAAGGGATCAATCCGGAAGGCAGCAGTGCCCCGGCCTTTTCCGATCAGATCCGCGCCTTTTACAGACAGATTCTCGGCGCAGATCCGACGGACGAGGAAATGAAGATTCTGGAAAGTGCCGCGCGCGAAGCCGGCGTGGAGGACTGACCGATGAAACCACTCTATCTGGAAATGACGGCCTTCGGTCCGTACAAGGACACGCAGCGCATTGATTTCACAATGCTGGGCGCAGACGGGCTGTTTCTGATTACCGGCGATACCGGAGCGGGGAAAACGACCATATTTGATGCCATCTCCTATGCGCTCTATGGGCTGACCAGCATGCCAGGCCGCTCTGCCGGCTCAATGCGGAGCGACTTTGCGCCGGAAAGTCAGGCAACCATCGTCATCTTCCGCTTCTCACATCGCGGGCGGCAGTACGAAATCATGCGGCAGCCTGCCTATACCCGCCATCTTCTCCGGGGTGCCGACCGGTCAAGGACGACAACCGTTCCGGAGAAAGCGGAGCTGACCGGAGATGGGATTCAGCCTGTAAGCGGAGCCAAAAATGTGACGGACCACGTTCAGAATCAGATTCTCCATCTCGACCACAGCCAGTTCTGTCAGGTTGCGATGATTGCGCAGGGAGAGTTCCGGAAGGTGCTGACCGCTTCCACGATGAGCGCACAAAGATTCTGCAGAAAATTTTTCTCACAGAAGGTTACCAGCGGATGAGCGAGATCCTGAAGACGCGTGCTGCTTCCGCCCGGGCGCTGCGCGACAGAAGCGCCTCCGGCATCTCTGACCGGCTGCAGGCCATCCGGCCAGGAACAGATAACGCCGAGGCGCTCTCACAGTTTCAGTCCATCGCCTCGCCTGTCGACCTGCTCTCCCGCAGAGAACAGGTGCTACAGCTTCTGGACGGCATCCTTCGATCCGATAGACGCTGTCCGCTTCCCTCGCAGAAGCGATCTCACATCTTCAAATCGAGGCTGAAGCCCTGACACGCCGTCTGGCACTGGCGGATTCGGATAACCGGAAGCTGGATGAATACCAGGCGAGCCAGACAATGAAAATACAGCTTGATGCGCAGACTCCTGCGATGGAGATGCGGCGGAAAACCCTTGTTCTCCGGAAAACGGTCCGCTACAGCGTCTATCCCTTCTATGAACAAAAGCAGCGTGCCGACAAAGATGCAGCCGCCTCCGCCGCCGCATATGCAAACAGCCTGGCAGCTGTCTCTGAAGCGCAAAGACATCATGAAGATGCTGAAAAACGATATGCCGACGCACAGGCTGAAAAAACGATGCTTGACCAGAAGAAGCTGGAGCTGAGGCAGCTGCAGGACCAGATCCCGCTCTACAGCCGCAAAAATACACTGCAGACTGACCTTGAGGCGGCCTCCGCAGCACTCAGGCAGCTCGATGAAAAAGCCCTCACCCTTCAGACCCGACTTCAAGATCATGATACCCTGACCCGGAAGCTGAAGGATTATATCACCCGATCAGCAGATGTCCCGCTTCAGAAAAAGGAAGCAGACGTCCGTCTCCAGGCGCTCGAGAAACAGGCAGAGAGCCTGCTGGATCTGCACAGACGGACCCGTCAGGCGGAAAAACAGCGCGTATCCTGGGAAAATTCGAAAAAACAGTATATCTCTGTCAGGCAGCAGTACGACAACCAGTATGCCGCCCTGTCCGAGGCGGAACGCCTTCTGGAAATGAACCGGGCCGGCCTTCTCGCTCAGGAGCTGAAAGACGGTGCCCCCTGCCCGGTGTGCGGCTCGACCGTCCACCCGCATCCGGCCTCGCCTTTTCTCCCGGATGCTTCAGACAGAGGGGTGACCGTCACAGATGAAACCGTCCGGACCCTCCGCGCGAAGTCAGATCTTCTTCGGCAGAAGAAGGATGAAGCGGCTACAGAGGCCGCCTCGCTGAAGGCTGCGGCCGGAACGGCATCCGCCCAGCTGCGCGATGACCTTGTCAGGAACCTGTCGGCCATCCAGACGGAAATCGGTCTGCAGGAGACAGAAATTCCACCCGAAGAGGACATTCGGGACGAAGACCGCCTGCCGCTTGGCCAGCTTGGAACCTTGCTCACCCAGCTGCAGGCCGCGCTCGATTCTTCCGCCGCTGCGATCAGGCAGCAGGCAGAAGCGCTTTCTCTTCAGCTTGCAAACCTGCAGCTTGCTCAGAAAAGACAGGAGAAAGCTGAGGAAGAAAAAAGACAGCTGGATATCCAGAAGGAGACACTCCGGACAGACAGAGAGGCCGTCGTGCAGCGGCAGGCCGCGTGCAAGGCTGCCCTTTCCGGACTCCCTGCCCTTCCTTTCCCCACACTGAAGGAAGCGGAGGCCGCCGTAACAGCTGCCAGGGAGGTTTGTGATCTGCTGTCGAGACAGATTGAGGAGGCCGGACAGAAAAAGGAGGCGGCTGCCCGTACACTGGCTGCAAGTCTTGCTTCCAGCCAGGCTGCCGGGGCGCAGCGGGACAAAGACAAGCTGTCCGCCCTGGATGCCGCAGAGAAGCTTGAGCAGAAGCTGAAGGAAACAGACCTTGTGTCAGAGGAAACCCTGCTGGAAAGCCTGAAACAGGAAGAACAAAACGGACGTATGCCTAAAACAGACTTGCTTTCGATTCTAAAAGAA
>USJM01000152.1 GCA_900555005.1 uncultured Lachnospiraceae bacterium
CACTTTTTGGTTTCCGAACTCATAGACCTTAGAGACCAGCCCATCCAAGAAATCACGGTCGTGGGATACGACGATCAACGTCCCGTCAAAGTCAAGCAACGCCTGCTTCAAGATATCCTTCGTCTTCATATCCAGATGGTTTGTCGGCTCATCGAGAATCAGAAAGTTGGACTCCGAGAGCATCAGCTTCGCGAGGGACAGCCTTCCCCGTTCGCCGCCGGACAGATCTGACACACGCTTGAATACATCATCTCCGGTGAAGAGAAAAGAGGCGAGGGTGTTTCGGATGGTCGTGTTGTCCAGTGTGGGGTAAGCATCCTGAAGCTCTGAAAACAGTGTCTTGTCCGGATGCAGTGTCTGGTGTTCCTGATCGTAATAGCCGATGTGAACACGGGTACCGAGCCGGATGGTTCCCTCGTCCGGCTTCAGACTGCCGATGATCAATTTCAGAAAGGTGGACTTTCCTGTTCCGTTGTTTCCGATCATACAGACTCGTTCACCGCGCCTGATTTCAAGGTTCAGATCTGTGAAGAGCGGGTACTCAAAGCCTTTTTTCAAGTGTTCAACTGTCAGGACATCATTGCCGGAGAGAATACGGGGGGTCAGCTGGAGGTGCATGCGGGCGTCGGCCTCGGCAGGCTTGTCGATCCGCTCGATTTTATCCAGCATCTTTTCACGGCTCTCCGCGCGCTTGATGGACTTTTCTCTGTTGAAACTTTTCAGCTTCTCGATGACAGCTTCCTGATGCCGGATTTCAGCCTGCTGGTTCATCCAGCTTTTCAGCTGTGTCTCCCGCAGCTGTCTTTTTTTCTCTGCGTATGCAGAGTAGTTTCCGGTAAATGTCATGCAGGTTCCGTTATCGATTTCCACGACCTTTGTCACAACTTTGTTCAGAAAATAGCGGTCATGGGCCACAATGATCACGGAGCCCTGATAATTCAGCAGATAGTTTTCCAGCCACTCGATCGAGTTGAGATCCAGATGGTTGATCGGCTCATCGAGCAGGAGAATGTCAGGTGCCTGAAGGAGCAGTTTGCCGAGTGCCACACGGGTTTTCTGTCCGCCGGAAAGACTGTTGGCGGGTTTTCCGAATTCTTCTTCTGTGAAACCAAGGCCCTTCAGAACCCCGGAGACCTCGCTTTTCCAGGCGTAGCCGCCCAGCCGTTCATATTCCTCCTGTGTTTTATGGTACTGATCCATCAGAAGATTCAGACTTTCCCCGGAAACCGTGCTCATCTGCTGCTCCATACTCCGGAGGCTTTCTTCCATATCAATGACGTTCCGCTTGACCTGCGCTGTCTCATCCCAGATCGTCCGGTGACCGGAGAGTGTGTTGATCTGGGCAAGATATCCCAGCGTACGGCCTCGGGAAACCGTGACTTCGCCGCTGTCGGGTGCAAGCTCTCCGATGATGATTTTCAGAAGGGTAGACTTGCCGGCTCCATTGATCCCGACGATGGCAGCCTTCTCATGCTCTTCAATATGAAAGGATACGTTCTTCAGGACAACGTCAGTCCCGAAGGCTTTTGAAATATTGTGACAGGATAGAATCATGATTCTCTTTTTCCTCTGGATAATAATCGTGATGACACGTTCATCATGATATGGGAAGCGCTTTGAAAAATCAAGAAGCGGCGTGTTTGACGAATGTGCGGGAAAAACCTATAATAATCAGCAGTATGCCTGCGAGAAACGATATCATCTGCAGGTTTTTTATTCATGTGGAGGATTGTACGGCGATGGAAGAAAAGGAAATCCCGAAGGCCGTCATCAGCCGGCTCCCGAAATACTACAGGTACCTTGGCATCCTGATGGATGAGGGCGTGGAGCGCGTCTCCTCGGCAGATCTGAGCCGTCATATGCACGCTACAGCATCCCAGATCAGGCAGGATCTGAATCATTTCGGGGGGTTTGGCCAGCAGGGGTACGGCTATAACGTCAAATATCTTTATGAAAGCATCGGAAAAATTCTGGGCCTTGACAGGGGCTACACGATGATTATTGTCGGCGCGGGACGGATTGGAATGGCTGTCGCAAGCTATGCCCGCTTCGAAAAAAGAGGGTTCAAGGTCATCGGCATCTTTGACCGCAGACCGGAGAACCATCGCGGAGAGAATGCCGGCGGTATCAGAGTCAGAGGGATGGATGAGCTGCCTGCTTTTCTCAGGCAGAACAAGCCGGATATCGCGGCGCTGACCATGCCGTCGGAGGGGGCTGCCATGGTGACACCGATTCTGATCGAGGGCGGAGTCAAGGGCATCTGGAATTTTTCCCATATGGACCTGGAGGTTCCGGAGGATGTCACCATCCAGGATGTTCATTTATCGGAGAGCCTGATGGAACTGGGATACCGAATGAACCATCCTTCCGGAGGGCAGAAGGCTTCCGGAAAGAGATCGGAATCCTGATCGCAGCGGAGAAACCGGAAGGGTTTTCCGGAAAGAGATCGGAATCCTGATCGCCGGCGGAGAAACCGGAAAGGTTTTCCGAAAGGCTTCGGGCGGAAAGAATCGTCGGGATGTGTATTTGTCGGAGGAGATCGGCATGATACCTAATATGGATATGGATACGGAACGAGACGGGTACCCTCGTGTGAAGGCGGAGATTGATCTTGGCGCCATCCGGGATAATTTTATGGCGATGAGAAACAGGCTTCGGGATGACACGAAGATGATTGCGGTTGTCAAGACGGATGCCTACGGACACGGTGCGGTCAGAATCGCAGAGATGATGGAACCCGAGACGTTTATCTGGGGCTTTGCAGTGGCGACGACAGAGGAAGCCGTGGAGCTTCGCCGCGCCGGGATCAGGAAGCCGATCCTGTGTCTTGGCTTTGTATTCCCTCAGGATTATGCGCTGCTGGTTCGGCTTCAGATCCGGCCGGCAACCTTCAAGCTGTCCATGGCACGGCAGCTCTCGGAGGCGGCTTCAAGGGCAGGCATGACACTTCCGGTTCATCTGGCGGTAGATACGGGGATGGGCCGGATCGGATTCCAGGTTTGTGAAGGAGATGCGGACGAGGCGGCGGAGATTGCGAAGCTTCCGAATCTGAAGGTGGAGGGGCTGTTCACTCATTTCGCGCGGGCGGATGAAAGGGACAAGGATTATACGCAGGAGCAGTTCCGGAAATACTGCCGGTTTGAACAGATGCTTAAGGACAGAGGTGTCAGCATCCCGCTGCGCCATGCTGCAACAGTGCATCGATCATGGAACTTCCAGGGACACACCTGGACGCGGTCCGCGCCGGGATCACCATCTATGGCATCTATCCGTCCGACGAAGTTGACAGAAGCCTGATGCCGATGAAGCCAGCGATGTCGCTCATCAGCCACATCTGCTACATCAAGAAGGTTCCTGCCGGAACTTCCATCAGCTATGGGGGAACATTTGTGACGGAGCGGGAAAGCCGGATCGCGACCATTCCGGTCGGGTACGGAGACGGATATCCGAGAAGCCTTTCGAACAGGGGCAGCGTTCTGATCCGCGGCAGGCGTGCGCCCATTGTCGGACGGGTCTGTATGGACCAGTTCATGGTGGATGTGACAGACATCGAGGCGGAGGAGTTCGACAGGGTAACGCTCCTCGGACAGGACGGTGAGGATGCGGTGACGGCCGATGAACTCGGGAGACTGTCCGGCAGGTTCCCGTATGAGCTTGTCTGCGACATCTCAAAACGTGTGCCGAGGGTGTACGTGGGTGCGTGATCCGGCTGCCTTGACGGTGATAGGTTTTATTGTTATATTTAAGCTTGCGTCTGCTGGCGGCGGAACCCATACGACCGTCAGCCGGGAAATCAGAGGGAGTTTTCAATGAGCGATGACCTGGGGCCTTTCCCCGGAATACTGATGTTTGTGTTTCTGGCTGCGGCTGATTTTATCTGTTCAGCGTTCAGCGCGGCTGCCTCGGAATTGTCCGATACGGATCTTGAGCGGAGTGGAAACGATTCAGAGGACGAGGACGGGACGGATTTTTCAGACAGACAGAAGACCATATGCAGCGAGCTTGCAAAGATCCTGGACAAGCCGGAGCAGATGATCGGAACTTCCGCCTTCTGGCAGATCCTGACAGCTGTGTGCGGAGCACTGATATTTAACAGCATCCAGGGGGCAGGGGTCTGGCTTTCTGTTCTGTGCGCCGTCTTTCTGACCTATGTTTTTGGGAGGGCGCTGCCGGGATACATCGGAAAGGTGCACAGACTCGGCTATATTTTTGCGGTTTATCCACTGTGGCGGGTGCTTTCAGGCGCCGCACTGCCGTTCACGACTGTGTTTGGATGGGTGGCTGCCTTTCTCGCAAAACTGGCCGCATCCGATCCGGCCCAGATCCGGGAGAAGGTGACCGAGAGCGAGATCATTTCCATGGTCAACGAGGGTCACCAGCAGGGAACGGTTGACGAGGATGAAGCGGAGATGATCCGGAACATCTTCGAGCTGGATGAGAAACAGGCTCAGGACATCATGACGATCCGGGGCAAGATCATCGCGCTGAGCGGAAAAACCCCGCTGGACGATGCAATCCGTCTGATCGTCAAATCACCGAATTCCCGATTCCCGGTATACGACGATTCCATCGACAACATTACCGGAGCTCTCTATATCAAGGATGCCATGTCCTTCCATATGAAGGAACAGTATAATCAGAAAAGCATCCGGGATATCCCGGGACTCCTGCGGCAGGTGAAGTTTGTGCCGGAGACACGCAGAATTGATGAGCTGTTCTCGGACATGCAGAAAAGCCAGGTGCAGATCGCGATTGTCGTCGATGAGTACGGGGAGACGGCAGGCCTTGTGACGATGGAGGATATTCTGGAGGAGATCGTCGGGAATATTTA
>USJM01000153.1 GCA_900555005.1 uncultured Lachnospiraceae bacterium
CAGTCAGGCTTGCGGGCCTGAACCATGACAATGCCGAAGGGCCTTTCCACCAGACTCCGCATGCGCCGGAGAGGTGGAAGGGCCTTTTTTATTTCAGCCGCCGTGCCACGGCCGGCAGGCGGCTGCGTATGAATGACAGGATGGGCTATGGAGAATGAATTTCATTTTGATCTGAAGGAGGAGCTGAGGAAGCTTCCCGAAAAACCGGGCGTCTACATCATGCACGACCGGACCGATGCGATCCTGTATGTCGGGAAAGCGGTCAATCTCAGGCGGCGGGTGCATCAGTATTTTGTAAAAAAGCTTAACCGCGGACCGAAGATTGAGTATATGGTCACAAAGATCGCGTATTTTGAGTACATCGTGACCGACTCCGAGCTGGAGGCGCTGATTCTCGAGAATAATCTGATCAAGGAGCATCGTCCAAAGTACAATACGCTCCTGAAGGATGACAAGACATACCCGTACATCAAGGTGACGGTCGGGGAGGCTTACCCCCGGGTGCTGTTTACGAGGAAGCTGAAAAAGGATGGATCCCGGTATTTCGGTCCCTTCAAGAGTGCCGGCGCGGTCCGGGATACGATCGAGCTGATGCGGAAGCTGTTTCAGATTCGTGACTGTACACGGAATCTGCCGAGGGATCAGGGGAAGGAACGGCCTTGTCTGAACTATCAGATCGCCAGTGCAAGGCGCCCTGCCAGGGGTATGTCTCCGAGGAGGAATACCGCAGAAAGGTGGATGAGGCCGTCAGCTTTCTGGGCGGGAGCTACAAACCGGTTGTCCGGCTTCTGACCGAGCGGATGGAGAAGGCATCATCGGAGCTTGATTTTGAGCAGGCAGCACAGTGGCGGGATCTCCGCGCCAGCGTCCTCCAGGTGTCCGAGAAGCAGAAGATGGAGTCGGAGGATGGAAATGGCCGGGACGTGATTGCGATGGCTGTCGATGGGACGGAGGCGGTGGTCTCCGTGTTCTATGTCCGCGGCGGACGGGTCATCGGGCGGGACCATCAGTTTCTCCATATCGGGCTGGACGAGGACAGAAAGGAAATTCTTTCGGATTTTGTCCGTCAGTTCTATGCCGGGAACATGATGCTTCCGTCCGAGGTGATGCTGGAGACGGAGATCAGCGACCGGGCGCTCCTTGAAAAGTGGATGAGCCAGCGGAAAGGCAGGGCAGTCCACATCAGGGTTCCGCAAAGAGGCGCGAAGGAAAAGCTGGTCGCGATGGCCAGGGAGAATTCGGAGATCGTACTCCGGCAGGACCGCGAGCGGATCAGACAGCAGGAGGGCCGCACGATCGGCGCCATGCAGGAGATTGCCGCCCTGCTTGGAATCAGCCATATCAGCCGGGTTGAGGCGTACGATATCTCTAACACAAGTGGGGTGGAGTCGGTCGGCTCGATGGTCGTCTTTGAGAAGGGGATGCCGAAGCCGGGCGACTACCGGAAGTTCCGGATCAGGACGGTACAGGGGCCCAATGACTATGCTTCCCTGAAGGAGGTTCTGACAAGGCGGTTCACGCACGGGCTTGAGGAGACGGCGCAGCTGAGGGAAAAGGGAATGGATCCGAGCCTCGGCAGCTTCTCGGTATTCCCGGATCTGGTCATGATGGATGGCGGACGCGGCCAGGTGAACATCGCTCAGGACGTCCTGCGGGAACTGGGGCTGTCGATCCCTGTCTGCGGAATGGTCAAGGATGACTATCACAGGACCAGAGGACTTTACTTTCAGAATGTCGAGCTGCCGATTGACACCCACTCAGAGGGGTTCAAGCTGATCACACGGATCCAGGATGAGGCGCACCGCTTTGCAATCGAGTATCATCGCTCCCTCCGCTCAAAGGCACAGACCCATTCTGTGCTGGATGAGATCAAGGGCATCGGGCCGGCGAGGCGCAAGGCGCTGCTCCGCGCGTTCGGGTCCGCGGAGGCTGTGCGGGATGCCGGGCTCGATCAGCTTGCCCATGCGCCTTCGATGGATGCCAGAAGCGCAAGGAGTGTCTGGAATTTCTTTCATCCGGCAGAATCTGCAGAAAAAGCAGATGCAGATGGCAGTCTTTTTCTATCCGGGCAGTTGCCCGGACGGGGCGGACGTGATAAGATAAATTGATTTACATGTTTAAACTTCAGCGCATTTCCGCGGAATCTGCGGGGTGGAGTGGCGAGTGCAGACGGAGCGGCTGCTGTGTCTGGCACAGACAGGAACAATCCGAAACGGGCTCCGGCAGGAGACGGAAATGCTGAAAAGGGGTGTGCCGGATGAACACGCAGTCTACCGTACCGCTGACAAAGATGGTCGAACAGATGAAGCTCAAGTGTCTGACGCCGGAGATTGACATCACAAACAAACAGCTTGTGACGCCGCAGATCAACCGGCCGGCGCTTCAGCTCACCGGGTATTTCGATCATTTTGACGCGGAACGTATCCAGATCATCGGATATGTCGAGTATACGTATCTGGAGCATCTGACGAGAGAGCAGAAGCTTCCGATTTATGAAAAACTGCTTTCCTACAAGATTCCGTGCCTGGTCTATACGACTCGGACGGGCCGGACCAGGATATGATCAATCTGGCAGGGGAGTACAATATTCCGATCTTCGTGACGCAGCGGAGTACCAGTGCCTTCATGGCCGAGGTGATCCGCTGGTTGAATGTCGAGATGGCGCCGAGCATCACGATTCACGGCGTGCTTGTGGATGTATTTGGTGAGGGTGTACTCATCATGGGCGAGAGCGGGATCGGCAAGTCGGAGGCTGCGCTGGAGCTGATCAAGAGAGGACACAGACTCATATCCGACGATGTCGTCGAGATCCGCCGGGTGTCGGACACCACTCTTGTCGGAACGGCGCCCGACATCACCAGACATTTCATAGAGCTCCGGGGAATCGGCATCATCAATGTCAAGACATTGTTCGGTGTCGAGTCTGTCAAGGATACGTCGAATATCGACCTGGTCATCAAGCTGGAGGAATGGGACAAGGACAAGGAGTACGACCGGCTCGGTCTGGAGGAGGAGTACACGGAATTCCTCGGGAACCGGGTGACCTGCCATTCCCTTCCGATCAGGCCTGGAAGGAACCTTGCCGTGATTGTCGAGACGGCAGCTGTCAACCACAGACAGAAGAAAATGGGGTATAATGCTGCTCAGGAGCTCTATGACAGAGTCCAGGCCGGCCTGAAGAAAAATATGAACGGTGACTGAAGAAGGAGTGGAGGGCATTATGAAGAAATATTGTTTTGGGATTGACATCGGAGGAACCACGGTCAAGTGCGGTTTTTTCAACACAGAAGGCGACCTTCTGGAAAAGTGGGAGATTCCGACGCGGACAGAGGAGAACGGCAGCAGGATCCTGCCGGATATCGCGCAGACGATTAATGACAAGATCGCGGAGAGAGGGCTTGACAAGGCCGAAATCGAGGGAATCGGCATTGATGTGCCGGGACCGGTTCATGAGGACGGGCATGTGGATTTCGCGGTGAACCTTCACTGGGGGGTCGTGGACATTGTCGGAGAGATGGAGAAGCTGACCGGGATTCGCACAAAGGCACTCAATGATGCCAATGCGGCGGCGCTCGGCGAGTGCTGGAAGGGCGGCGGCGCCGGCTATCACAATCTGATTATGGTAACGCTCGGAACGGGCATCGGCGGCGGAATCGTCATCAACGACAAGGTGATTGCAGGCGCGCATGGAGCCGGCGGAGAGATCGGACATGGGCATGCAACGGAGGAACTGACGAACCGTGCAACTGCGGCAATGTCGGCTGCCTGGAGCAGGTTGCCTCCGCAACCGGGATTGTCCGGCTGGCGAAGATGCGCCTCGGGAAGGATGACAAGCCGTCTGTCCTGCGCGGGAAAAATCTCAGCGCAAAGGACATCTGGGATGCAGTCAAGGCGGGTGACGAGGTTGCGGATGAGATCGCCGAGAAGTTCGGCTTCTATCTCGGGAGAGAGCTTTCGATCTATACGGTTGTCTCTGATCCGCAGCTGATTGTTATCGGCGGCGGCATGTCGAAGGCTGGGACGGTTGTCCTGGACTATATCCAGAAGTATTACCGCCAGTATGCATTTGCGGCCTGCAAGGAAGTGGAGTTTGCGCTTGCCACGCTTGGCAACGATGCAGGAATCTACGGCGCAGCCAAAGTGGTTTTGTAAAGGGAACGGCTGCAGACTGTGATGTGTGCCTGGCCAGCCAGGGGAAGACAGGAGCATTCAGCCGCCGGCGCTTTCAGAAGAAAGCCCGGCGGTTTTGTGTTCACAAATTTTTAAGAAAGGTTTCCTTGTGACAGACAGGGAAATGAGATAGGATTAGGAAACAGCGCGGGGCGCTGCATGGATGAGAAGCATCCGTTCAGATCTGAAACAGGAGAATGCGTATGAGCAGCAGATTGAAAAATACAGAGGAAACCGTCCGTAGACCGAAGGGGAACAAGCGGCAGAGAAGACAGCAGATCATCGCTGCCGTGATTGCGATCATTCTGGCTGGCGCGATGGTTGCGACGCTGATTCCGAGCTTCCTCATGTAAGGGAGCGGCGGACAGACGGCAGGAACAAAGGAGTATAGATTGCGGATCAGGCTACAGAGGATAAGACTACAGAATATGGGGGGAAGACGGTTTGCGCTTGCCGCCTGCGGCGGTCTGATGATGATCGCAGCAGCTGCGGGGGGTGCACAGGCGTCAGAGGCAACCATCACAAAGGGCGTCAGCATCGAGGGGGTTGACGTCGGAGGCATGTCGAAGAGCCAGGCGGAGGCGGCCCTTGAAGAGAAGGCGCAGCAGCTCGGGCCGACGAAGGGC
>USJM01000154.1 GCA_900555005.1 uncultured Lachnospiraceae bacterium
TCGCCCATGCACGCAGTCTGAATCCGGAGCTCCGTTTTATCGTCATCAGCGGATATGCCGATTTTTCCTATGCGCAGGAGGCAATCAGCCTGGGGGTAAGCGGGTATCTGCTGAAGCCTGTGAATGAACAGGAGCTGAATGATACCCTTGGGAAAATCGCTTCAGAGATCGGGACAAGGAATGAAAGAGAACAGGCACTCCGAACGGTCGTGCAGGAAAATGAAGAAAACCTGGACAAGGTGAAAGCAGCGCTGGTCCTGGATCTGATTCATGGCGTTGTACGTGACTATTCCTCTGCAGCTTTGAAGAAACAAAACCGGATTGAGGCGGGGAAGGGGCGTTTCCTCGTATTTTGTATAAAAGCAGATGAGAAAGCGTGCAGCAATACGGACATAATCCGGCGCGGTGCTTTTGATACAGCCCAGAGGCTGGCAAAGACGGAACTGGCACCTTTTGTATTTGACCTTGCGATGGCATCATCCGGCAGCATTCTATGCGGTGTGATTTTGGAAAAGAATGGTGAGGAGCGGAGAGTGGATTCAGCCCTCCGAAGAAGCATAGCAAGCCTGCAGACACAGAATGATGTTTTCGGAAAGTGGAATTTTTCCATGGGAGCAGGAGAGCGCTGTGAGATGCCGCAGGATCTTCCGTCTTCCTTCCGGCATGCGCAGATGGCAGCCTGCGACCGGATTCTGCATGGGTGCGGACGGCTGTATCAGATAGAGGCGGACTCAGCCGGTCTGGCTGTTCAGCCGCTTCTTACACGATTCTGGGAACAAGCTGGCAGAGCGGTCGAACTGAAAGACCTGGCCGGGATGGATGCAGCCATCCGGGGCCTGAGGCGGGGATGTGCTGGATGCATGAATGCACGCGGATGGGAATATTTTCAGGTAGTAAAAACTGTCATTGGACGTTCATCGCAGGAGCTTCAGCTGCCTGTGATGAAGGAACTGACGGATCGTGCGTTTGAGGTGCTCGAAAACAGTTCCACGGTGGATGAGGTATTTGCAGCTGTAAGCCTATACTATCAGAAAATGATTGGGGCGATCAGCCAGGGTGAGCGGGAGCTGGATGAACGGCCAATCCGTCTGGCCCGACGCTATATCATGGAGCATTATGCAGAGCCGCTGACACTGGAGGAGGTCAGTGAAATTGCCGGCCTTGTGCCGAATTATTTCAGCAGTCAGTTCAAGAAAGTGACTGGAGACGGTTTTGCACACTATTTGATTGGTGTCCGGATGGACGCAGCCAAACGGTATCTGCAGCAGACAAGTCTTCCGGTCTCCGAAATTGCGGGAAGAGTTGGTTACAACGATGTGAAGTATTTCACAAAGACATTTATCAAATTGAATGGAATCAAACCAACCGTGTTCCGGAAACTGTATGGGTAAGCGGTATGAGCATGAAGAATAGCAGATACCTGAGCTGGAGGATCCGTTTCTTTGCAGTACTGGTGCTGGCGTCTTTTCTGGTTTTTGTCCTGCTGGCGGAAATGGCGGCAAAGAATGACACGGCGCGTCTGTTTCTGGGCGCAGCAGCAGGTATTCTGCTTGCTGCTGCATTACTGACCTTTCATTACTGGATTCACAGTCCATGGAGGCAGCTTCAGCGGCTGCTTACGAGAATGGGGGAGGGATATTTCCCGGAAGAAAAGCCAAATCAGCAGGGTGAGGTAATGCTGTCACCGGCTTTTAGAAAAGTGATGGAAAAAACTTATGATCTTCGCCACTCCCAGCAGTATCACATGATGAACAAGAGACAGATTCAGTATCTGGCTCTTCAGAACCAGATCAATCCGCATTTCTTATACAATACACTGGATGGGATCCGGAGTGAAGCGCTGCTGGAGGGAAATACCACAGTTGCGGAGATGTCGGAGGCACTTGCAACCTTCTTTCGGTATACAATCAGCAAGGTGGAGAATCTGGTGACCATTGAGGAAGAGCTGGAAAACTGCGAGACCTACTTCCGGATTCAGCAGTTCCGGTTCGGGGACAGACTGAAGCTGGAAATTGTCAAAGATGAAGAGTGGGACAAGCTGTCAGGCTGCCTGATTCCAAAACTGACGCTGCAGCCGATTCTCGAGAACAGCATTATCCACGGGACGGAACTGAAGCTCGGGGAGGGGATATCCAGAATTATCATCAGGAGAAGCGGTCGTCTGCTTCTGATCCGTGTATCAGACAATGGCGTCGGGATGAATGAGGAAACGCTCCAGAAGCTGAACAACCGCATGAATACAGACCCGGATATCGGAAGAGATGAGGGAAACGGTTCAATCGCGCTTGCCAATGTCAGCAATCGGATTCATCTTATCTTTGGAGAGGATTATCATATACATGTCTATTCGATCGAAAACCATGGAACGGATGTGGACATTACCCTTCCTTGCGTCTATTCGGAAAAAGAGATCGAGAAGGTAAAGGGTCTATCGTAAGAAATATGTATGCATCAGCCATGGCGGGAGATCTGATATGAAGACGGAAATACTGCGGATGAGCAATGTGACCTTCCGGAAAGACGGGAAAACCTATCTCCGGAATTTTGAACTGTCTGTTGAAGCCGGACAAATTATGGGCCTTCTCCTGGTAGATGGTTATGGTGCAAAAGAACTGGTTGACGTGCTGTTGTTCAACGAAGTCCTCTATAATGGCTGTGTCTATTACTGTGGGGAGCGGGTTAATTCCTGGAGACAGTTTCCCAGAAAGCGAAATCGAATCACATGGATTGATGAACGCGGATTTCTGATTTATGAGCAGAATACACTGACCAACATCTTTGTTCTTCAGGCCGAAAAACATTATGAGATCCTGCATGATCATCTGATGGAGGAGGCATTCAGGCCTTATCTGGAAGAATCCGGTCTTCAGATCGATCTTTATCAGCCGGTTGGAAAGCTGTCTGCGTACGAACAGGTTGCGATTGAACTTCTGAGGGAATCAGCAGCGGAAGCAGACTGGTGATTCTGCAGAACATTGACAATGCACTATCAGACAGGGATCTGGAGAAATTCGGAAAACTGATTCGGCATTACGCTGAAAAGGGAACTTCATTTCTCTGCCTCAGCTCTCATCTGGAAACACTGCAGGGGGTCTGCGGGCAGATTGGCATAATGAAGGGAGGTGGCATTCTGTCGGTGCTGGATGAGGCAGATGCACTGAATCAGGTCTTTGAAGTCTATTCTGCAGAATTTTCCAAAAGTGTCAGAATGTATACGCAGAACCGGGTGCTGGACGGACATGCTCCGGAAGTGTTTCGCCAGTCGGGCATCTGCTGTCGGGCGTTGAAACAATTCGGATTTTCGGTCAGGAAGGGTGAATGTCTGTGCCTTCAGTTTCTGGATAACCATGTTTTTGAAACCATTGAAAAGGACTATCTGGAAGGGAGCGCATCGCTGTCTGGAGAGATTGATGTAGAGGGAAAACGCTGGGACAGGACAGATATCCAGGATGTAGCCATCTTGTCAAGGAATCCGGATGAGAAGAATCTGTTTCCGGATCTGACCTTCTTTGACAATGTTGCGATGACGATGGACTACCGGTATCCGGCAATCTGGCGGGACGGAAGGGCAAGAAGAAACCTGCGGGAGATGCTGAAGCGAATTCTTGGCCATGATTTATGGGATAAAAGTATCCAGTCCATGAGCAAGCGGGAACGATACGAAGTCCTCTACTGCAGACTCCTTCTGCAGCGCCCTAAGGTGATCATTGAATTTCAGCCGTTTCATCAGGCGGATGTGCAGGACCGGTTCGAAATCTGGAAGATCAACGAAGAACTTCTGAAGGAAGGGATCGCGGTTGTGCTGTTCAGCATCGGACTGTCAGATTCTCTTGCAATCGCGGACCGGCTGATCCGGGTTGAGAGCAGCGGAAACTGGGAGGAATATAGAAGAGAGGACTTCGGAAGACTTTCAAGAAATATTCCGTGGATCAGCATGTACAGATAAAAAACAGCCAGTTTTCCTGCAGATGAACACCAACGGAATGACTGCGGTCATTGCTTTTCATTTGAATCATTTGTATCAAAAGGGCTGCCCATGATATGATGTGAAGGTTATCAGGGCAGTTTTTTTATACGAAATCATCACGAAATAATCGACCACAGGAGATTTGAATGAATCAGAAATCAACATCATCCTATAAACTGGCACTTCCGGAGGAAATTCTGCTCCAGGTTGAGAAGCCGGAGCGGTATCTCGGGAACGAGCTGAACGTCGTCCGGAAGGATAAGTCGACGATCGATATCCGCTTCTGTATGGCTTTTCCGGATGTCTATGAGATCGGGATGTCTCACCTGGGCATCCAGATTCTGTACTCGATGTTCAATCGAAGAACGGATACCTGGTGTGAGCGGGTTTATTCTCCATGGGCAGATCTGGATCACATCATGCGCCAGAAAAAGATTCCGCTCTTCGCGCTTGAATCGCAGGATCCGGTGAAGTCATTCGATTTTCTCGGTATTACGCTGCAGTATGAGCTATGTTATACAAATGTGCTCCAGCTTCTGGATCTTGCAGGGATTCCGCTTCATGCGAAGGAGCGGCTGGATGCACCCCTCGGTGGGATGCCGATCGTGATCGGAGGCGGCCCTTGTGCCTATAACCCGGAGCCAATCGCCGATTTCTTTGACCTGTTTTATATCGGGGAAGGAGAGACGGTCTACGACGAACTGCTTGACTTGTACAAGGCGTGCAGAAAAGCCGGGACTTCACGGCGTGAGTTCTTATGCAGGGCAGGGCAGATCGAGGGCATCTATGCCCCTGGGTTTTATACACCGACCTACA
>USJM01000155.1 GCA_900555005.1 uncultured Lachnospiraceae bacterium
CTCTGACAGTGACGCGCGGCCCACATAAAGAGCGGCAGAATCTGGGCATTTATCGCCAGCAGCTGATTGGTAAAAACAAACTGATTATGCGCTGGCGTCGCATCGCGGCGGCGCGCTGGATTATCAGGAGTGGTGTGCGGCGCATCCGGGCGAACGTTTCCCGGTTTCTGTGGCGCTGGGTGCCGATCCCGCCACGATTCTCGGTGCAGTCACTCCCGTTCCGGATACGCTTTCAGAGTATGCGTTTGCCGGATTGCTACGTGGCACCAAGACCGAAGTGGTGAAGTGTATCTCCAATGATCTTGAAGTGCCCGCCAGTGCGGAGATTGTGCTGGAAGGCGCTTCCACACCGGACTATCCGATACAGAAGAAGAGACATTCCGTGGAATTTATGAGAACGATCCCGCACCTTCGCCCGAGAACCAACCTGTTCCAGGCGACCTTCCGCGTCAGATCGCTTGCGGCCTACGCCATCCATCAGTTTTTCCAGGAGCGCGGCTTTGTCTACGTTCACACACCGATCATCACGGCATCCGATGCAGAAGGAGCAGGCGAGATGTTCCGTGCGACGACGCTGGATATGGAGAATGTCCCGAAGAATCCGGATGGAAGCGTTGACTATTCGCAGGATTTCTTCGGTCAGTCTACGCATCTGACCGTGTCCGGGCAGCTGGATGTAGAGCCATTTGCACAGGCTTTTCGGAATGTCTATACATTCGGGCCGACCTTCCGGGCGGAGAACTCCAACACGACCAGACACGCAGCGGAGTTCTGGATGATCGAGCCGGAGATTTCGTTCGCGGATCTCGAGGATGACATGGAGCTGGCAGAGGCAATGCTGAAGTATATCTTCCGCTATGTCCTGGAGAACGCACCGGAGGAGATGAATTTCTTCAACAGCTTCGTGGATAAGGGACTTCTGGAACGGCTGAACCATGTCATGACCTCTGATTTCGGACGTGTGACTTATACGGATGCGGTGAAGATGCTTGAGGAGCACAACGATCAGTTCAGCTACAAGGTGTACTGGGGCTGCGATCTGCAGACTGAGCATGAGCGGTATCTGACGGAGCAGATTTTCAAAAGACCGGTGTTCGTCACGGATTATCCGCGTGAAATCAAGGCATTTTATATGAAGCTGAACCCAGATAAGAAGACTGTCGCGGCGATGGACTGCCTGGTTCCCGGGATCGGCGAGATCATCGGCGGCTCTCAGCGTGAGGAGAACTATGACATCCTCAAGGCGAGGATTGAGGAACTTGGGATGGATGAGAGCGAATACTCGAATTATCTCGACATCCGGAAGTACGGGACGACCCGGCATGCCGGTTTCGGCCTCGGTTTTGAGCGGCTGGTCATGTACCTGACAGGTGTCGGCAACATCAGAGATGTACTGCCGTATCCGAGGACAGTCGGAAACCTTCAGTAAAGATCAGGGAGATCATGATAAAGGAGGTGGCAGCAGGTTGGGAAGACGCAGCGACCGCAGAGCGTACGATGAACAATACGAAGAATCATATCCAGCGGCTCCGGGTAAAGGGACCCGGAAGAGAAGGAGGGGCGGCTTTGGTTCTTTTCTGATCACGCTGCTTCTTGTGATTGCAATCGGGGTATTCGGTTATTCAGCCTACAAGCTTTATGGCTACTGGAGGGAATACCGCGCCGGGGAAAATGAGTACAGTGACCTGAACAAGAAGTACGTCCAGATTGAGCCCGCACCGGAAACTGCGCCGGACAGCCAGTCGAAGACAGAGGGCGGGGAAACGGGCGAGGGTGTGATCCTGTCCGATGTCCGGGAACTGGAGACCGAGGCGACCCTTCCACAGAAGATCGAGGCTGCGAAGAAGGAAGAGGTTGAAGAGAACGGGACGACACAGACCCTCCCGGAGATGTATAATCCGGTTGATTTCAGAGAACTTCAGTCGATTAACCCGGAGGTGATCGGCTGGATCCGGGTTGGCGGCGCCGGGATATCGTACCCGGTGGCGCAGACGGACAATAATGATTTCTATCTGCATCATACTTTTAAGAAGGAAGCCGTTTTCTCCGGCTGTATTTTCCTGAACTGTGACAATTCAAAGTATTTCACAGACCAGAATACGATCATCTACGGGCATAATATGAAGGACGGCTCGATGTTCGCATCGCTGAGAAAGTTCTGGGAGGAGAAGGGGGCGACGGACAATCCGTATTTCTGGGTGTTCACACCCGATTTCATCTATCAGTACCGGATCTTCTCCAGCTCGATTGTGAGCAAGGTCGGGGATCCGTACCGGACAAGATTTCTGACGGAGGACTTCCAGTCCTTCATTGACACATGCAAAAAGGCGTCGGAAGTGAACTGGGGCGACGTGTCTGTCACGACGCAGGACAGGATCGTGACGCTGTCCACCTGCACGGGCGATGACAATACACGCCGGATTGTGCAGGGAAAGCTGCAGCAGGTGTATGTGGCAAAGTACAGGGAATAAACAAAAGGCTGCTGAAGCGAAGGCTTCGGCAGCCTTTTGTGAAGGCGGCCGCTCATCATCGAGTGTGCAGAACGAGATAAAGGCGGAGCCGCCGAATCGGGAAGGGCAGATGAAAAATTTTCAGGCCGGGAGCATTTTCAAGCAGGGAGGTATGGGATGGATCTTGAAAAGGTAGAGAAGCTTCAGAGAATTGTGGACGGGAGCAGCAATATTGTCTTTTTCGGTGGCGCCGGGGTATCGACGGAGAGCGGCATTCCGGACTTTCGAAGTCAGGACGGGCTCTATCATATGAAGTACAAGTATCCGCCGGAGACCATCATCAGCCATTCGTTCTTTCAGGCGAACCCGGAGGAGTTTTACCGATTCTATAAGGACAAGATGCTGGTACTCGATGCGCAGCCGAACGCAGCGCACAGAAAGCTTGCGGAAATGGAGCAGGCCGGGAAGCTCCGCGCAGTGGTCACACAGAACATCGACGGTCTTCACCAGAAGGCCGGAAGTCAGAATGTTTATGAGCTGCATGGCTCCATCATGAGAAACTACTGCACGCGGTGCGGAGCATTCTATGATGCGGAATATGTGAAGAATGCCGAGGGGATCCCGAGATGCAGCAAGTGCGGAGGAATCATCAAGCCGGATGTCGTGCTCTATGAGGAAGGCCTTGACGAGCGGATCCTCACCGCCTCCATCAGGGCAATCTCGGAAGCGGATGTCCTGATCATCGGTGGAACCTCGCTGGTCGTCTATCCCGCAGCGGGTCTGATCGATTACTTCAGAGGCAGATATCTGGTTCTGATCAATAAGGGGGCAACCGGGCGGGAGACCAGGGCGGATCTGGTGATCCGGGATCCGATCGGGGAGGTCTTCTCAAGGATTGTCGTCTGAGCACTTTACCGGCACGAGATGAACGGTACAGTCAAGGCGTTTCGGTCAGGGCTGTAAAAAAGTGGTTGCGCGGGATTGAAAGCCAGCGTATAATACCACAACGTGATGTATCATTTTGCCTTGCTCACCCGCGTGCAAGGGTGGGCCGAGACCATAAGGAGGTGCAAGGAACATGAATAAGTATGAACTGTGCGTTGTTGTCAGCGCAAAGCTCGAAGACGAGGAGAGAACTGCACTGATCGAGAAGATCAAGGAGCAGATCGTCCGTTTCGGCGGAACGGTTTCCGACGTCGATGAATGGGGCAAGAAGAAGCTTGCTTATGAAATTCAGAAGCAGACGGAAGGCTTCTACTACTTCGTACACTTCGAGTCTGAGGCGTCCTGCCCGGCAGAGGTTGTCGACAGGGTCCGCATCATGGACAACGTTCTCAGATATTTATGCGTTAGACAGGATGCATAAATAGAAGAAGAGAGGTATTCGTATGAACAGAGTCATCCTCATGGGACGTCTGACAAGAGATCCTGATGTCCGTTATTCAGCTGGTGATCAGTCGTGGCCATTGCAAGGTATACCCTTGCGGTCGACCGCAGAATGCGCAGGGATAACAACGATCCGAATGCGCAGACAGCTGATTTCCCGAGCTGCGTGGCGTTCGGGCGTCAGGCGGAGTTTGCCGAGAAGTATCTCCGGAAGGGCACGAAGGTTGTGGTGTCAGGGAGACTTCAGACTGGAAAGTACACGAACAAGGATGGCCAGACCGTCTACACGACCGATGTCGTGATAGACGACCAGGAGTTTGCAGAAAGCAAGGCGGTGTCTGACAGGAACGCCTCGCAGGCTGTGTATCCGGGAGCTCCTTCAGCAGGTGCCCCGGCGCCGGCTTCAGCGGCTCCGGCGATGCCCGCCCCGGCAGGTGCGGACGATGGATTTGCCCAGTTCCCGGAGGGAGTTGACGAGAAGCTTCCATGGGATTGACCGTTTGATTTGAAGAAGTGAACAGATGGAGGTGTGAACAATTATGCCGTATTCAAAGGATAGAAGCGATTCTCCAAGACGCAGACCGATGCACAGAAGAAAGAAGGTCTGTGTGTTCTGCGGAAAAGAGAACAATGAGATCGATTACAAGGATGTTGCGAAGCTGAAGAAGTACGTTTCCGAGAGCGGAAAGATTCTTCCGCGCAGAATCACCGGGAACTGTGCAAAGCACCAGAGAGCGCTGACCGTTGCTATTGAGAGAGCACGCCAGGTAGCTTTGATGCCGTACGTGGCAGAGTAATTCTGATCCAGAAGATTGAATGTTATGAAAAAGGAACCGTTCCAGTGAGGTGACCCCTCAAAGTTAGACTTTTTTACGAGACGACTTTGGTCGTCTCG
>USJM01000156.1 GCA_900555005.1 uncultured Lachnospiraceae bacterium
TTCAATCTCACCCACCACCGACTGACCGATACTCTTGATCGCCGATAAACCATAGCGGATCGCGCCGTCCGAAACAGAGAAGCCGCCCTGCCCTCATTGATATCCGGCGGCATGATCTTCATACCCATCTGACGGCAGCTCATGATATATTCCGATACCTTCGTAACATTATCCTTGACCGAGGTCATCAGCGCCGCCATGAACTCCACCGGATAGTAGTACTTCAGCCAGGCTGTCTGATAAGCCACGTAAGCATAGGCCGCTGCATGGGACTTGTTGAAGGCATACTTTGCAAAATCGGTCATGTCATCGTAGATCTTATTCGCAGTTTTTTCATCGATTCCTTTCGATATACAGCCAGGAACATGTTCGGCTTCATTCCCGTAGACGAAATTCTGGCGTTCCTGCGCCATGACCGCGGCCTTCTTCTTGCTCATCGCGCGCCGGACCAGGTCCGCACGCCCCAGCGTGTAACCGCCCAGGCTCCGCACGATCTGCATGACCTGCTCCTGATAGACGATGCAGCCATAGGTTGGCTTCAGAATCGGTTCAAGGAGCGGGGTGTCGTAGGTGATGAGCTCCGGATGCTGCTTGCCCCGGATGTACTGAGGGATGAAGTCCATCGGCCCCGGCCGGTACAGCGATATTCCTGCAATCAGATCCTCAATGCTGCCGGGCCTGAGCTCCTTCATGAAGCTCTTCATTCCGGCCGACTCGAGCTGGAAGATGCCCTCGCACTTTCCGGTTCCGATATAGGCGTAGACCTTCGGATCGGTGTAGTCAATCTTGTCGATGTCAATCGGGCGGCCTTCCTTCTTCGAAGCCATCGCAACCGCGTCCTGGATCACCGTCAGCGTGCGGAGCCCGAGGAAATCCATTTTCAGAAGGCCAAGCTCCTCGATTGTCGTCATCGTGAACTGCGTGACGATTCCGCCATCCTGAGAGCGTGCGACCGGAACAAAATCGTCCACCCGCCGCTGGCAGATGACGACACCCGCCGCGTGGACAGAGGTGTGGCGCGGCAGTCCCTCCAGCCGTCTCGACATGTCAATGAGGCGGTGGATGGTCTCGTCCGTCTCATACATGGTCTTCAGCTCCTGGCTCTCCTCCAGCGCCTTGTCGATCGTGATGCCGAGCTCTGGGGAATCATCTTGGATATCGAATCGCAGAGCGAGTAGGGCAGGTCCATAACCCGCCCGACATCCCGGATGACGCCCCTCGCCGCGAGCGTTCCGAACGTGACAATCTGCGCCACATCGTCACGGCCATACTTCTGCGTGACGTAGTCGATGACCTCCTGCCGGCGCTCGTAGCCGAAGTCAACATCATATCAGGCATCGAGACACGCTCCGGGTTCAGGAAGCGCTCAAACAGCAGGTTGAAGCGGATCGGGTCCAGCTTTGTGATGCCGAGGGTGTAGGAAACCAGCGAACCGGCGGCAGAACCGCGGCCTGGTCCGACCGCGATGCCGACCGAGCGGGCATAACGGCAGTAATCCCAGACGATCAGGAAATAATCGACATAGCCCATCCGCTCAATGACGCCGGTCTCGTATTTCAGCCGCTCCTGAAGCTTCTCCGTGACCGGGTGATAGCGCTCCTCCAGTCCCTTCTGACAGAGCCCTCAAGGTACTGCTTCGAGGTTTTCCCATCCGGGACATCAAACTTCGGCAGCTTGGTGTGGCCGAACTCGATCTCCACACTGCAGCGCTGCGCAATCTTCTCTGTATTCTCAATCGCCTCCGGCGCGTAGGGAAACAGGGCGGCCATCTCCTCCGGGGACTTGACGTAGAACTGCCCGCCCGGGTAACGCATACGGTCTTCATCGGACACTTTTTTCCCGGTCTGGATGCAGAGCAGCACATCGTGCGCCTCCGCGTCCTCTGCGCGCGTGTAGTGACAGTCATTTGTCGCAATGAGCCCGATCCCGGTCTCCTTCGACAGGCGCAGAAGGCCGGCATTCACCTGCTTCTGCTCGTCGAGGCCATGGTCCTGCAACTCCAGGTAGAAATGATCTTTCCCGAAGATATCCTGGTACTCCAGCGCCGCCGCCTTCGCCTCTTCGTACAGGCCGTTTGACAGATCGCGCGCCACCTCCCCTGCAAGGCAGGCGGAGGACGCGATGATTCCTTCGTGGTATGCTCTCAGGATCTCCTTGTCAACGCGGGGTTTATAGTAATAACCGTCAAGAAAGCCCGCGGATACAATCTTGGTCAGGTTTTCGTACCCCTGGTTGTTCTCCGCGAGCAGAATGAGATGGTAATAGCGGGCGTCCGACTGCCCCGGCTCTCTGTCAAACCTGGAGCCGGGCGCCACATAGACCTCGCATCCAAGAATCGGGCGAATGCCCTGGGCCTTGCATTCCTTATAAAAATCGATCACGCCGTACATGACGCCGTGATCGGTAATGGCAGCCGCATCCATCCCGAGTTCCTTCACCCGGGCGACATAGGCCTTGATTTTATTCGAGCCATCCAGAAGACTGTACTCCGTATGGCAGTGCAGATGTGCGAACTTCAACAGTGTCTCCCTTCGGTCCTTCATCTTTCAGATTGGTTACTGCATGGCGATGTTGATGCCGATAAAGACGATCGGGATCACAAGGCTGATCAGAAGCTCCGGAGAGAATGTTCTTCCGTCCTTTCCTCTCAGACGGTCCCTTCCATGCAGCGCATCGCGGAACTTCTGCTCATTGCCGCGGATCTTTGCCAGATGGCGAATGACCATGACGGCGAGGATTGCGCAGGCTCCGGCAATCACAGCCAGAACAACCAGATAGACGATGGACGAAACGTCTGTCCTGGCCTGGTTAACTTCCCCGACCAGATTCTCCGGCAGATTGCCCACCGCAATGTACATCAGGATAACATTCAGGCCATTCACAATGCCATGCGAGATCATCGAGGAAAAGATGGAGCCTGTCGCCTCATCAAGCATCGTCCAGAAGATGCCGATCACAAATGCGTACAGAAACTGGTTCAGATTCAGGTGCGCCAGACCGAACATCAGCCCGGTCAGCAGTGCGGTCTTCCAGAGCCCGCAGGGACGGAAATACTGGAACAGTACGCCCCTGAATATGAATTCCTCCACAACCGGAGGCAGGACGGCGAAATACAGCAGGCTGACCCAGAGCGGAAGCGAAGTGGACGCGCCGAGCATGGCAGCTGCCGCATTGGGCACCAGGAACTGTGTCAGCAGGTTCAAAAGCGCCATCACCGGAAGAAGCAGCAGTGACAGAAGCATCGTCCACAGGATGGTCGGCATCCCGATCACGCGAAGCTTCATGCCCCGCAGCGGTTCAAAACGGTCCATGAACAGGATGACCAGGACCGGTACCAGAAAGATGGCCTCCGAGATTGCGATATCACCTGCCATTCCGAAATCCGGAAGCGGCAGTTTTGTGATCAGACTGCCAAGCAGGGTAATGGCGACAACGACGATCATCATGATCAGATAAAGCTTGCCGCCCTGTTTTGATCTGTTCTGTGTCATATGTTAACCTCCGATCCCTGAGCTTGTCTCATTCTAGCACGAAGCCGCGGGAAAAAGAAGAGCCGGATCGCCCTGATCCGACTCCCTCCCAGATCTGTACTTCTTCCTCTGCCCGGCCATATGAAGCGCTGAAGGTTCCGCCTGCATACAGGTTCCCTCCAGTTTCCTTCCGCCTGCCAGATCCATGCACATGCTGCCTTTCAGCCGTTCACCATGAAATTGAAGAGTTTCTGCACGTCCTCCGGATCGTATGCGACAATCTCCATCTCCGGGATCTCCGGCACGCCGTCCTTGAAGATACCGGACAGGGATATGTACTGGCTCAGCTTGGACTTCAGGTTCAGTCTGTCGCCCTCACCTGTGACCAGCTCGACCTTTCCCTTGCAGGAATCAACAACCTCAAACAGTTTCTTGACATCCTTGACATTCTGAAGCTTCATAATTGTTTTCTCCTTTCGCCCCACTCTGTACAGGTTTTATGCCGCCGGGGCGCCTTCCTCGATTGTCTCCGTGCCTCAGCGTACTTATCTGTACAGTAATATAATTTTGTTCTGAAATCAAGCCGTTATCTGAAAACTGTCCCGGCAAATGGCCTTTCCGGTATCATCAGACCCTGTTGATCCGCTTTTCCGGTCCGCTCCGGGTTCAGGCACCGCAGAGGCCTTCTTTCCGGTGTTATCAGACCCTGTAGATCCGCTTTCCCCGGATCTCAGCCTTGCCCTCCTTCATCAGATGACCGACCGCGCGCTTGAAAGCATTCTTGGACAGCCCCATTTCCCGCCGGATGATCTCAGGGGATACTTTATCGTCAAACGGAAGCACCCCTTCATATTCATCGATGACTTTCAGAACGGTCTGTGCATCCTCATCGAGCTGCTGGTAGGCCTTCTTCCGCACGGAAAGGTTCAGCTTGCCGTCCGGCAGCACCCTCGTGACGCGGGCGGTGATGACATCGCCAATCCGGAAATGTCCTGCGGCTTCCTGCGCCGGGATCAGTCCCGAATATGCATCATCCACCGCCACGAAGACACCGAAGTTGTCGCTCGTCTGATAGATACGCCCCGTCACCTCGCTGTCTGCCTGGTACGGCGAATCCGTGCGGAGATAGGAATAGACGTTCATGGTGGCACAGAGGCGGGAGCTCTTATCGATATACAGCGATACGAGCACCTCCTCGTCTGCCTTCACCTTCTTTGTCTGCTCATGGTA
>USJM01000157.1 GCA_900555005.1 uncultured Lachnospiraceae bacterium
GATCCGTCCGCCCTCAGATGTTCTCTGTACTCACTTGGCGTCATCCCTGTCTGCTTCTTGAAGATCCTGCTGAAATAGTTTGAATCCGCGTAACCGCTTGCCAGTCCGATCTCCTTGACCGATTCACTGCCCTTTGTCAGCATTTCCTTTGCCTTCCCGATCCGTATCTTCGTCAGGTACTCGATGAAGTTTTCTCCAACCTCCTCCTTGAAAAGCTTTGAGAAGTAGTACGGGCTGACATTCACTTCCTTCGATACATCATCGAGAGAAATTTCCTTCATGTAATTCTCCCGGATGTACTTCTGTGCCTTCTGTACAATGCTCTCCGACTGTTCATCCGCCCTGTCCCTGATCCCGGAGGCAATCTGGGTCATGTGGAGAAAAAACCAGGTTCGGACCTCCTTCGGGCTGACCAGCGCGTTGATCTGCGTCAGGTAATCCTTCCGGTCGTTGTAGGCATAATTGATGGAACCGGCATTGAAGGCATCAAACTCCGCCCGCATGACGAGCTCCAGTGCCTTCAGCCGCATGCTGTTCAAATCACTTGGATCGTGCTGGAGAATCCAGTTGAAATAAAGGTCTGCCGCAGCCTGCATGCCCTCCACATCTCCCGCTGAAAGCTTTGCAAACATATCCCTCTCCGCTTCAATCGGATAGTCATCCTCATAGACACCAGATGTCACGGCATCCTCGATGTGTGTGACCCGCGCCTTCGAGTTCTCCAGCGCCGCCTGCGCCTCCTGGTAGCTGATCTTCAGGTCCTGGAAGCGGTTCACCCGGCTGATGCCCGCCTTGAATTTCAACTTTGTCTTCTCCTCCAGCTTGGTCAGAATTTTCCGGGTCTGTTCGATGATCTCGATCCTTCGCTCATATTCGATCTGGTTCTTCTGCGATGGAACGACAACGAGGATCTGGTTGGACATCACCGGACCGACGATGCAGCGGATGTAAGACTTGATGATATCCCGCATGACCGCGTAGTGATCCTGACCCTCCACACCGCTTCTGACCGTCGAAATCAGCCGTCCGTCCTCTCCGCTCTGTCCGAACCGGATCAGGCATGCGTAGGCGTACTTTTCTGTGATATCCAGAAGCTGCAGGTAGCTGCTGCCGTCTGTCACACGATCGGACATCACCATCTCCGAGACAAAACCGCTCTCCACAACAGGAAGAACAGTCTGAAGCTTTTCCTGAATCCGGAGCTGATCCGAGCGCTGACTGCGAAGCCTGTCCACCTCCGCGATGGCTTCCGTCACCGTATCGATGATGGTCTGGCGTGAAACCGGCTTCATCAGATATTTGCTGACGCCCAGCGAAATGGCCTCCTTTGCATAGTCAAATTCATCATATGCCGACAGGATATAGAAAAGCGCTGTACTGTTAAAGCTGCGGATTTCCCTGATCGCCTGAATCCCATTGATCCCGGGCATCCGGATATCCATGAATACGATATCCGGGTGAAAGCTTTCTGCCTGCTCGATCGCTGACCGTCCGCTCTTGGCCGTCGAGACCGTGATCCTTTCCCCGAACTGTTTCCGGATGATCTCCGTGAACGATTCCAGCATGATCCCCTCATCGTCCGCGATCAGAAGTCTGTACATTCTGTCTCCTTTCGTTCCTTCCAGGCTGCTTCCGGCAACACCGCACTCACCTGCAGAGTATCTGGCCATGCCAGAAGCCGTCCGCAGGTATGTTCTCAACGCAGCGGCAGAAACACCGTCACCTGCGTCCCCAGCCCAGGCCCGTCGCTGCTGACTCTCAGCAGGCCTTCTCTTCCATAGTACAGCGCCAGTCTTGCCATGACGTTGCCCATCGCAACACCAGCCGTCCCATCATTTCCTGCACCGGCAAGGCTGTCTGGAACAGTCCCGCCGCCGTCCGTCTCAGGCACTCCGCTGCCGTCTGTCTTTCCTCTGCCGCCTTCCATCAGACACATAATCTGATCGGCTGTCATCCCGGCGCCGTTGTCAGAAACAGTCACCATCACAGCCGGCCGGCCGGCCGGGCGTCCTCTCCATCCGCCATCTCCACATAAAGCCAGATCCGTCCATGCTCATGGTCATCGTGGATGCCGTGCTGGACAGCATTCTCTACGATTGGCTGAAGCGTCATCGACGGCATCGTGATGTCTGACAGACGGATATCCTGATCAAGAATCTTTTCAAAATGAATGTCTCCGGAAAACCTCACATTCAGAATATAGATGTAATTGTCCACAAGCTCCAGCTCCTCCTCAAGAGAAGCCGATCCTCCGGTTTTCTGGACATCATAGCGGAAAAAATCTGCCATCCGTCCAAGATAGTTCTGCGTCCGGTCCGCTCCCTCCAGTGCGGCGAGCTGTGAGCCGGCATTAAGACTGTTAAACAGAAAGTGCGGGTTGATCTGCGCCTGCAGGAAGTTCAGCTGTGCTTCCTTGAGATGAGCCTGCATCGCAAGCGCATTCTCCTTCATCCTGGATTCCTTCTCCATCGAAGCTCTCTGCCGCTCAATATAGTCCCGGATGGAAAACAGCATCTTCCGGAATGCATGAGTCACCACAGCAATCTCGTCGCCGCTTCCGGTCTCCCTGACATCCACATCGAAGTCCCCGGCTGCCACCCTGTCTGCTCTCCGGCCAGTTCCTTGAGCGGACCGAAAATCGCCCGGATCAGCATGACCGCAAGGAACATTGCCATCACAAAGGCTGTCAGAATCATCACCATGCTGGATGCCTCCAGCACCCCCATCGTTTCTGCAGCATCTGGTAATTTCTGCTGTTCTGAGAGAAACGCCGGCTGTTCAGCGCATAGACGGCATCGTCAATGTAACCGTTCAGCCGTTTGGAATCGGCATATTTTCTGCGGTATTCCTCTACATTTCTCCCTCTTTTTGCCTGGATCGCCTTCTCGGAAGCTTCGAGATAGGCCTCCGACATCTCCCGGATATTCTTCTCAAGCATCAGCATCGGGCTGCTGATGTTCTGATCGTTGAAGGAAGTGGTGATTTCTCTCAGATCTTCCTCATACCGGTAGAAATTCTCCAGAGATGAACTTCCCCTCGTACTCAGGTAGTCATACATGGAGGACCCAACCTTGTCCAGTGTGTCGCTGAGCTTTACAATCGTGGAGTTTGACACGAACACCGAGTCGATTGTCTGAACCATCGTGCGCGTCTGTCGGAATACATAGAGGTTCACCGCAAGCACCAGCAGCATCATACCCACCATGATCATGATCAGGCGGCTCTGGATGGAGCGGTTTTCTCTGCCTTTTCTCATCCGTCCTCACCTCCATCCATATCCTTCGACAGGTTTTTCATGCGAAGATACTGATAGACGTTCTTCGCGTTCACGGTCTGCAGACTGATATTTAATAATCACTGACATGGCCGGTGTCCAGATACTCATTCAGTGCACCGACAGCACTGTGTCCAAGCGAATCTGTATCGATGGTCAGCGCGGCGGGGATGAGTTCCCGCTGAATGGCAGAAAGCGTCATGTCGGCCGTATAGTATCCGATTACCTGTACACGGTCGACCAGATTGTTATCGATGATCGTCTGGATCGCGCAGTCTGTCTGGACGGATGTCTCACAGATCAGAATATCCGGAACGCTGTCGCCCATCAGGAGGTTGCGGATTGTCTCCTCCGCATCAAAATCCTCGCCGCTGTCGGCCAGCACTGCGCTGAGGGAAATCGTGGCTCCGTCCGCTCCTTTTTCTTTCACGGTCTGAGTCATCTGCGAATAGAGCAGATTCAGCTCCCCCTCCGTATCTCCGTTATCCGTCAGGACGCACACCTTGTTCTCCCCCTTGTGAAGAAGGGAAAGCAGCTGATCGCCATATAGTCTCCCCCGCTCATAATTCGAGAATCCGACATAGCTGATTCTTGGGGAGTCCTCGATGTCACGAAGCAAGGTCACGACCGGAATCCCCCTGCTCTGGGCATCGCTGACGGCAGCCTTCAAATCCTTTTCGGTGCTTTCATACAGAAGAATTCCGTCGACCTGCTCTGCGACGCCTATCTCGATTCCTTCCTCATCGCTGTAGCGGGCTGATGTCTCCTGTCCGCACCACTCCAGATAGGCACCGCTCTCTCCGGCTGCCTTTGAAGCGGCACGAAATACATCCTGCCACATGTCAGAGGTATCAGAGGATATGAACAGATAATGGCGGTGTAGACAGTGTTGTCCTGAGGCTGCCCGACGATCTGGTTGACATGGTTCTGATAGTAGATATATGTGCCAAGAAGGATCAGCCCGATCACCGACAGGCATGACACAACGGCTGCTGTCACCTTTTTCATCATATTCTGCCACTTCCTGCCTTTTCCATCCAACTCCTGCCTTTTCCTTCAATCGGAACAGGGCTGATTCACGTTTATCCTGCCCGATGCGGCGTTTCCGCCGTCATCTATGCTCCTCACTCGATGAAACGCGGCCGCCTTCATAAACAAGGCGGGAGTGCCCGCTCATGCAGGCACCCCCGCTCAACAAATCATGATCTGTTCCCGGTCAGGACTGTCCCTCGGTAGAAATGACATCGAAGATGACAGCTGCCAGCAGCACCGCGCCTTTTACAACATACTGCCAGGAATCGCCGATGCCCATGATGGACATGCCCATGTTGATGACGCCCAGCAGCAGAGCGCCGATGACCACGCCGCCCACG
>USJM01000158.1 GCA_900555005.1 uncultured Lachnospiraceae bacterium
ATGGGCGCTGGGCCGCGGGGCGTTATCCGATCGGCTGGGGCAAGCTCGTAGGCGGCCAGCTGAAGAATAAATACCCGGCAGGCTGGCGGATTCCCGGGTAAATGCGATGATTCGGTTCGGAATGCCTTTCTCCCAATACGTATACGTTTTTTGGAAGTATAAAGAGTCTTCCTGATGGCATGGATTTGCAGCAGAGGGTTTGCTTGGAAAATTGAAAAAAACACTTGCAATCTCTGAAAGATAGCGGTATACTAACGAAGCTTGCTTAAGAAATTGCAGGTATCGATGCGTGGCTCAGTTTGGTAGAGCGCTGCGTTCGGGACGCAGAGGCCGCTGGTTCAAATCCAGTCGCATCGACTTCTTGGGAGAGACACCGGAGAATGACTTTTTAAGTTGTTCCCCGGTTTTTTTGTTCTCTAAAAATTCCTGATTGGCACCTTTTTTCTTGTGAGATGCATTTTTTGAACGCAGTATAAGGCACAACAGTGCCTGTGCCCATGAGCAGCGGTGAAGCGATTATGAGTTAGTTGATTTCTATGTTCTTTGGTAGGTATAATGAAACAACAATTTCCGGAAAGAATTCAAGGAGGCGATGATAGTATGAGATATGAATACTGTGAAAAAACGGGATAATGATTACTTATACTGACACAGATGTCGCGTTTGAGGAGAGGGATACCGCCATGTCTATCCTGATTTCGAATGATGGTCTGATATTGCATAATAATTTTGCTGAAGACAAGGACAAGACCCAGCGTTTTCTGGATGACTTTCACAGGATCTACCCTACTGTCTGTTACTTCAGGTCACTTAATCAGATGGGAGATGCAGTCTGATGCCGGTATATGTTAGATATAATGGATGGTAAGTTTACTTTTGGACAAATGAAAATGATGAGCCGATCCATTTTCACATTTCGGAGGGAAAACTTCCGAGAATGCTACAAAGATATGGGTTCTGAGTAATAATTCCTTCAGACTGGAGAATAATAACAGTCATGTACCTCCGAAAGTACTTCGCCACATTCTTGCTGTTATGCAGGCGTCCATAGAAGAATATAAAGAACTATGGGTTCGATATCAAAAGAATATCAGATATATCGACCAGTGAGCAACTTGCATGCGGAAGTCTGCTCCTTTGCCAGGGGCAGAGCGGAGATCGACATAGCCACCGTGTTTTGCGATGATCTTTCTTGTAAGATAGAGACCGATTCCAAGGCCGGATTCAGAGGAAGCGCTTTTAGAGCGATAAAAGCGTTGAAAGATTAGCCCTTGTTCACTTATACGGATTCCAGGACCATTATTCTTTACATAGATGCAGAGGAATACGGGAGTTTCCTCTGCAAAGACCTGAATCACATTCCCTCTGTCACAATATTTTACGGCATTATCAAGCAGGTTTTCGATTGCTTCTGCCAGCCATCGGCGGTCAGCACAGAGCGTCAGACCGCAGGGGACGCCTGACAGACGGATTCCTGCAGAAAATGAAGCCGATTATTCTGCGACGAAAGATGGAAAGCTCATCTTTCAGCATTCTGTCATACACAGGGTTCTTCCGGAAAGATTTTCAAGGGTTTAAAATGCCCCGGGAACCATCCACGTGAGCTTGGATGGTTTCCGGGGGCGCGGACTGACTGATCACGGATAAGCCACAGACCCTTCTGCCGGCACAGGGGTATGCACCCTGGGCGTCCAGGTAAGCCGCGACCTCCCCGGCAGCCGGAATGGACGGAGCAGCCCCTTTTCTGGAGCAGGCAATCGACGCGGCAGCGGAGGCGGCCTTCATCGAATCCGGAACAGAGCTGCCATGAACCAGACAGGCAAGGAAATAGCCTGTGTAGGTATCTCCGGCAGCAGTTGTATCCGCAACATGGGTCTTGTACGCAGGCTGGAAGAATGTCCCGTCTCCGCATACGCAGACAGAGCCGTCTCCGCCCAGCGTCAGAACGACGGTGGCGTTCGGAAAAGCTCCCGCAGAGCGGCGGCAAGCTCATCGTCCTCTGCTGCCTGGCGTCCCAGAATCTGGCCGGCTTCCACTTCATTGAGAAGGAAGATATCGACCTCATCGAGCGGAAGCCGGAGGATCTTTTCATTCATCGGCGACGGGTTCAGGACGATTGTCATCCCAAGAGCGTGCGCTTTCTTCACAATATAAGGAAGCTGGTTGATCTCGTTCTGCAGGACGAGGTAGTCCCCGGCTGAAAATGGCTGAGAACGCTGTCCGCCTGCTCCTTTGTGATCAGCTGGTTGGTCCCGCCATACAGCAGAATGCAGTTATCCCCCTCTTTGTCCCGCTGGATGATCGCATGTCCGGTGTGCGCGCCCGGGATCACGGTGACATAGTCGGTGTGGACGCCGGCTTCTTTCATTGTATCCAGGAGAAAAGACCCATCCGGTCCGATGGCGCCTGCATGGTACGTCTCGCCCCGGCCCTGGCGAGGGCGACAGACTGGTTGAGCCCCTTTCCGCCGGTGAAGGTCTCGAGTTTCTGGGAAGACAGGGTTTCTCCCTTTGCTACAAAATGATCAACCGAATAGACGTGGTCGATGTTCAGGGATCCGAAGCAAAGAATTTTGTGATTCATTGTGTCTGACATCGTACAGACCTCTCTTTCTGCGGCATCGCGCCAAATTACCTTATTCATATCATAAGCTGGAAAATGTTTCAACAAGATACATCCCGGCCGCTGAAGTCTGTCAGCCGAAGGCCGTCAGTAAAGACCGGTATGACTGGGATTGTACAGGGACTATACACATGCTGCCCCCAAAATGTGATACGATACCGTCTGAATAATCGTTTGAGGAGAATCAGAATGGAAATGGAGAGGAAAGAGAAGAAGCACATACCGGTCCTTCTGGAGCTGTTTTTCCTGTTTGCGGAGATCGGAGCGACAACATTTGGCGGCGGATACGCCATGCTTCCGATTCTGCAGCGGGAGCTTGTGGAGAAGCGTCACTGGGCGACGGAAGAGCAGCTGATGGATTATTATGCAATCGGGCAGTGCACACCGGGCATTATCGCGGTCAATACCGCGACCTTCATCGGCAATACGAAGGCCGGTATGATCGGCGGGATTGTCGCAACGCTTGGCTCGTATCGCCGTCTGTCGTCGTCATCACCATCATCTCGATTTTCCTCCAGAATTTCGCGGAGCTATCGATCGTGAAGCATGCATTCAATGGAATCCGCGCGGCTGTCTGCGTCCTGATCATGGATTCTGTGGTGAAGCTGGGGAAAAAGTCGATCCGGGACCTCTGGGGCTGGATCATCTTCCTGTGCGTACTGATGGCTTCCATGCTGAGCGGAATCTCCCCGGTTCTCCTTGTTGTGCTCTCCGGTGCGGCGGGGATTGTTCTGAAGCCGGTGGAGGACAGACGTGCAGCGAAGACGGCTGACGAGACGAAAGAGGGTGAGCCGTCCGGGGAGACGCCGGGAACAGCTGACGATGGTGAAACATCCGGGACGGAGCCTGAGGTCTCCGGCACACTGGATGGAGAGAAGGAGGACAGAGCGTGATGATTTATCTTCAGCTGTTCTGGGAATTTTTCAAGGTCGGGTTCTTCTCCGTCGGGGGCGGGCTTGCGACGCTGCCGTTTCTGTATGATATTTCGGCCAAGACAGGCTGGTTCACGACGGCGGACATCGCAGACATGGTTGCCGTCTCCGAATCAACGCCAGGACCCTTGGGTATCAACATGGCGACCTATGTCGGCACAAGACAGCCGGAATCACAGGAGGAATTGTCGCCACACTCGGGCTGATTGCCCCGGCGATTGTGGTGATCATGATCATTGCAAGGATTCTGACCGCGTTCAAGGAGGCGAAGGTGGTTCAGAGCCTCTTTTATGGGCTTCGGCCGGCATCAACCGGCCTGATCGCGGCCGCCGGCCTTGGGGTCGCGAAGATTGCCCTGCTCCGAACAGATCTGTTTCACAGGACGGGTTCTGTGCTGAGTCTCTTCAACTGGAAGCTGATTCTTCTGGCAGCGGTGATCTACATCACGCTGGTGAAATTCCGGAAACATCCGGTCCTGTACATCGCAGCTGCCGCGGCAGCAGGAATCATCTTTCAGCTCTGAGGTGTTCATCATTCAGAGAATCATGGAGGCTGCTTTCTCTCAACAGCCCTGGACAAAGAAAAGACCGTCCCTGATCTGGTGGGAATCTGTACGATTCCGGATCAGGGGGCGGTCTTTTCTTTTTTTAAGAGTCCAGTTTTTAGGAGGCCAAATCCATCAGCGTCAGAATCAGAACGCTGCCTTGAAGATCTCGATGATGTCCTCCTTGCTCAGCGGGACGAAACACCCGACGCAGCCGGCAGCGGCCTTCTCGGCCATTTTCTCAAAATGCGTCTGCTCGGTGATGCCGACTTCGCGGAGGTTTTTCGGAAGCTCCATGGTCGTGAAGAAGAATTCTCTGGTCTTCCCGATGGCTTCTTTTGCGGCGCTCATGTCATCGGCAGCTGTGATTCCCCAGACATTGCGGCCGTATTCGGCGAAAATCGGTGCGGTCTTGTCGGAGAGGATGTGCTCCATCCAGACCGGGGTCAGAATCGCAAGCCCCTGTCCGTGGGTGATGTCGTAGAAGGCTGAGAGCTCATGCTCCATCGGATGGACGCACCATGCAGGCGCGTTGCCGACACGGGGG
>USJM01000159.1 GCA_900555005.1 uncultured Lachnospiraceae bacterium
TTGGCGGCTTATCTTTTGATGTTTTCTGTCTCTGGGAATGATTATGTGGCGGCTTTCGTCGGATCGGCGGCCTCCGCCTTCTACGGGGAAATGATCGCCCGGAAGGTGCGTGCGCCTGCGACGGTTTTTACAGTGATCGCTTTCGTGCCGCTGATTCCCGGAGCGTCCCTGTACCGGGCGGCCGATGCACTGATGAACGGACACAGCTGGGAAGGCAGGCGTCTGGCGGTTTACACACTTGCATTTGCAGCCTGCATGTCGGCGGGCGTCGTCGTCACAACACTGATTCTGAGGAAAATCGGGAAAGCCAGGTCTGTCACTCCGTCCGGAAATCGCGTATACTGACCCTGACATCAAACCGGAAGCAGGCGGCTGCCTGATCACAGAAGGAGAACGGGTATGAGCATCATCGATATGAACGGTTTTTGCCGGAAGGCGGAGGAAAATCACGTGCTGGGTGTTGTGGTTCAGCAGCATGGGAAAGAGATCGCAAGACAGCTGTGGGATGATGAAAGGCGCCGGGATGTCTACTCGGTCACCAAGAGCTTTACATCCGCAGCGGTTGGGATTGCGCAGAGAGAGGGGCTTCTGTCGCTGGATGAGAAGCTGACGGATGCTTTCGCGGAAGACCTTCCGGACTTTGTCAGCCCGCATCTGGAGAAGGCGTCTGTCCGGGATCTTCTGACGATGTGTCTCGGGCAGGGGAAACCCTTCCTGATGGGCGCTGACCGGCCATTTTATCCCGAGACCGACTGGGTGAAGCTGGCGCTTGCCCAGCCCTGGGTCTGCGATCCGGATACGACATTTTTGTATAATAACGCCGGCCCGTATCTGGCCGGCATGCTTGTGCAGCGGCGGTCCGGATGCGACCTCATCCACTATCTGATGCCGCGTCTGTTCGTACCGCTCGGCATTCATCTTCCAACCTGGGAAATGGATCCACTCGGCAACAGTTATGGGGCGGGCGGACTGTTCCTGAACATCGACGAGCTGGCAAAGTTCGGGCAGCTGCTGCTTCAGGATGGGAGCTGGAACGGGAAACAGCTGATTCCGGCGGACTGGGTTCATGAGGCAGGAAGAAAGCAGGTGGACAACGGCGAGGAGGGCTACGGCTACCTGTTCTGGATGGGGCCTCATGGCAGCTTCCGCGCAGACGGCAAGTATGGTCAGTTCGTGATTGTCATGAAGGATGTGGACGCTGTGGTCACGATCATGTCGGAGAGCCGCACCGAGCGGAACATTCTGAATGCCGTGTTCGACGAGCTCTATCCGCAGCTCAGGGCGGGAGACTGAGCCGTTTTTCACAGGACGGACATTACAGAAATGATCACAGAAATTTAAGAAATATATCATGGAATCCTGACACCAATTTTACAGGCGCAGGTTATACTGTTTCACGGATGCCGGAAAGATGTACAGTGCACACTGTGGATTTCCGTGAAAATCAGCAGGGCCTGCGCCTCAGGACAGGTGGAAAACCTCCGGGATGCAGTCCATGATCGACTTTCGGGCTTTCTTACCCGATTCTTTTTGAAGGGGTCAGGAACAGCGGACAGACGACATTTCATGCAGATTCGTCATTCTGCATGAAATTGACGATTCAAATCTGAAATATCTGAACAAATCATTCCAATATCAGGGCATATCTTATTTTTTGTAAGGTATATTCTCCAAATAATTGCGAAGATAATGATAATAATGTTATAATCTCCTCAAGTGTTTAAACAAGAACGGATCGCTTTCCGGCTGCCTGAGCCGGAAATCTGACGAAAAGGAGGAGACGGATATGCTGGAGCAGTCCTGCTATGACCTGGCGGACAGGTGCATAGCAAAACATGGAGCAAAGCCATCCTCGCTCATCCCTGTGATGGAGGACATCCAGGATGAGCTGCGCTATCTTCCGGGGGAGCTGTTGTCCTATGTGGCGGAAAAGATCGGCGTCAGTGAGGCAGAGGCCTACGGTGTCGCGACGTTCTACGAGAATTTCTCTTTTGAGCCGAAGGGGAAGTTCGAGATCAAGTGCTGCGACGGGACGGCCTGCCATGTAAAGAAGGGAATCGCCGTGATTGAAGCGCTCCAGAAGGAACTGGGGCTTGGCAAGGACAAGCATACGACGGACGACATGCTGTTTACGCTTGAGACGGTTTCCTGCCTGGGCGCCTGCGGACTGGCGCCGACCATGATGGTCAATGGAAAAGTTCATCCGCGCATGACACCTGACTCTGCTGTCGCGCTGGTCAGAGAATTGAGAGGTGAGGAATCATGACGATCGCATCGAGAGAGGATCTTCAGCGTGCGCGTCTTGACGCTGACCGGGAGATGAAGAAGCAGGATGTCCGCGTACTGGTGTGTGCGGGAACGGGCTGCGTAGCCTCGGGGTCTGAGGCTGTCTATGAGGAGTTCAGAAATCAGCTGGAAGGACGGGAGGGGATCTCCCTTTCCTTTGCCCCTCACGAGCATACGAAAGTAGCGGCGGTCTGTCATACAGGCTGTCAGGGGATCTGCGAGATCGGGCCGCTTGTCCGGATTCAGAGCGGGGATCAGGTCATTCAGTATGTGAAGGTGCAACCCTCAGATGTCAGTGCGATCATCATGCGGACCATCCTGCACGGTGAGATCATCGACCACCTGCTCTATCATCAGCAGGCGCAGTATGTCAGTCCGGACGATATTCCTTTTATCGCGAAGCAGACGCGGGTCGTTCTGTCCAACTGCGGGAAGTATGAGCCGGATTCACTGTCAGAGTACATCTATTCGGGCGGATTTTCGGCACTTGAGAAGGCGCTCTTTGACATGACACCGCAGCAGGTGATCGATGAGGTCTCGAATTCGGGGCTCAGAGGCCGCGGCGGCGCAGGGTTTCCGACCGGACGCAAGTGGTCGCAGGTTGCCCGCCAGAAGGATCCCGTCCGCTATGTTGTCTGCAACGGCGATGAGGGAGATCCGGGTGCCTTCATGGATGGATCTGTCATGGAAGGCGACCCGTACAAGATGATTGAGGGCATGATGATTGCCGCCTATGCGGTCGGAGCGCAGGAGGGTTATATCTATGTCCGGGCGGAGTATCCGCTGTCGGTTGCCCGGCTCCGGGAGGCGATCCGGAATCTGGAGGATGCCGGGCTTCTGGGATCGAACATCCTTGGAAGTTCATATTCCTTCAGGCTGCATATTAACCGCGGAGCAGGTGCCTTCGTCTGCGGAGAAGGGTCAGCGCTGACCGCTTCCATAGAAGGAAAGCGCGGGATGCCGCGCGTCAAGCCGCCGCGGACGGTCGAGCATGGATTGTGGGCGAAACCGACGGTTCTGAACAATGTCGAGACCTACGCCAATGTTCCGCGCATCATCACGGACGGGGCCGGGTGGTTCCGCTCCATCGGTTCTGAGAACAGTCCTGGGACGAAGACCTTCTCTCTGACAGGCGCGATCCAGAATACCGGCCTGATTGAGGTGCCGATGGGACGACCATGCGGCAGATCATCTATGATATCGGGGGCGGCATCAAGGACGGCGGAACCTTCAAGGCGGTCCAGATCGGCGGCCCGTCCGGCGGGTGCCTGACGGAGAAGGAGCTGGACGTCGGACTGGACTTTGAGTCGGTTAAAAAGTATGACGCGATCATCGGCTCGGGCGGCATGGTCGTCCTGAACCAAATTCCTGCATGGTCGAGGTTGCCCGTTTCTTCATGGGCTTTACCCAGCGCGAATCCTGCGGAAAGTGCACGCCCTGCCGCGAGGGAACCAAGCGATGCTGGAGATCCTGCAGAAGATTGTCGACGGAAGAGGAGAGATGAGCGATCTGGACGAGCTGGAGGATCTGGCGCAGATGGTCCGCTCCATGTCGCTCTGCGGACTTGGAAAGAGTGCGCCGCTGCCTGTCATCAGTACGCTTCATCAGTTTCGGGATGAGTATGTGGAGCACATCGTGGACAAGAGATGCCGCGCGCATGTCTGCGCAAAGCTGCGCCGCTTTATCATCGATCCGGACAAGTGCGTCGGCTGCGGAAAGTGCGCGCGCAACTGTCCGGCAGGCGCGATCATCGGTGCCAAGAAGATGCCGCACAAGATTGTCACGGATGCCTGCATCGCTGCGGAAGCTGCCAGGAGAACTGTGCATTTGACGCGATCTATATCGAGTACTGAGGAGGGGTGAGAGATGGGGGTCATGACAATCAATGGAAGGCGTGTTGCCTTCACAGATGAGAAGAATGTGCTGTCTGTCATCCGCAAAGCGGGGATCAACATCCCGACTCTGTGCTATCTGTCGGAGATGTCGACCTTCGGAGCCTGCAGACTCTGCATGGTGGAGGATGAGCGGGGGAAGATGTTTGCGTCGTGCTCGGAGGTTCCGAGGGACGGGATGACAATCTATACAAATACAGTCCGTCTTCAGAAGTACCGGAAGATGATCATTCAGCTGCTTCTGGGATCGCATGATCGGGACTGCACGACCTGTGCGCAGAGCGGGGACTGCCGGTTGCAGGATCTGGCACATAAGATGAACATCACCTCCGTGCCTTACCATGACACGCGGGATGTGCATCCGATTGACACAAGTTCGCCGTCGATTGTCAGGAACATGAACAAGTGTATCCTTTGCGGCGACTGCGTGCC
>USJM01000160.1 GCA_900555005.1 uncultured Lachnospiraceae bacterium
CCGACTGACAGAAGGAAAGGAGGAGGACCTTTTGTGAGAGACGGACAGTGGTTTTCCTGCTTTGCCTGGTGGCTGTGCTGGGGGGTGTGGCCGCGGCGGCCCACACCCTGGGGCGCAGCGCGGGGGCCGGGGGGGGGCGCCGCCTCTTTCTATCTGTTCATATGCTGTTCATATGGGTTCACATCTTTCCTGCAGTTCCAGTCATCCTGCATTATACAGGATAAGACCTGCTGGCACTCATCTCCTCGCGCACTTTGATCGCGCGGTCCGGATAGTTCGTGATGACAGCATGCACGCCGGCCTCCATGCAGGCTTTCATGTCCGCTTCCTGATTGATTGTCCAGACGTTGACGTCCAGGCCGAGTCTTCTGCAGTCCTCCATATACCCGGGGTACTGCAGGCAATAGCCCGATGGATGAAGAGCATTGACATGGAGCGCCGCCGCATACTGCGGTACATCGATGAACCCGTCCTCATACAGAAGACCGACCTTCGCCTTCGAATCGATCTGCTGCACGCGCCTGACTGAATAATGGTTGAAGGAGGAATAGATGACGCGATCCTCCATTCCGAACTTGTGTACAAGGTGCACCGTTGCGGCCTCGATTCCCGGGTAGAAAAAGACGCCGGTCTTCAGCTCGATGTTGATCACCATCTTCGTCTCATCGTGCACGTACGCCAGCACTTCCTCCAGCAGGGGAATCTTTGCATCCCCGGCCCCGTACTCCGGATGGAGCTTTCCGAACGACATGCTCCGAAGTCCTGAAGGGTGTAGTCCTTCACATATCCCTTGTGGTCGGATGTCCGGTCGATTGTCTCGTCATGGCAGACGACAAGGCTGCCGTCCGCGGACAGCTGGACGTCCAGCTCGATGCCGTCCGCCCCGAGGGCTGCGGCATACTCAAACGCTGCCATCGTGTTCTCGGGAGCATATCCCGACGCGCCTCTGTGCGCCCAAACCTTTACCATCTCAGCCTTTCAGCCCCCTTGCCTGGCGATCCATGTCCTCGACGACGATGTCGTAAATCTCACCGATCGACCTTCCGTACTCAAGCAGCTTCCAGGGCTCATTCGTATGGAAATGAATCTTCACCGGATCTCCGTCCCCTCCGACAGCGAGCAGGCAGTCTCCGTCGAAGTGCTCCGTGATATAATCCCGGATCTCATCCTCGTCCAGATCCTCTCCATCAATCAGCATCTGCGTATCATAACGGTATTGAAGCATAGCCGGCTCCTCTCATCATTCCTGATATACTGAACAAACATGCATGTTGTTTCTGATTCTTCAGTCATTTTAAGGCGGCACAGCCACCCCTGTCAACAAACGTCAGATGCCGGCTTATCCAGTTCCTGATATCCTCGTACACTTCCTCTTTGCCGATTTCATTGGTCAGCTCATGTCGTTTTCCCGGATACAAGTGCATGTCCACGTCCTTGATTCCGGCAGCGCGATAGCTTCCGAAGACCTTCTTCACTCCTTGTCCATACGAACCCACCGGGTCTTCTTCCCCGGATATGAACAGAATCGGGATGTCCTTTGGGATCTTTCCTACATGCCTCGGGTCCTGAATGTACCGGATGACATCAAACAAAGTCTGATATCCATTTACCGTGAACGTATAGGTGCAGAATCGGTCGGCATTGTAACGATCGACAATCTCCGGATCACAGGTCAGCCAGTCATTCGTCGTACGCGGGTTCTGAATACGATCCAGATACCCCTTGAAGGAAAGCTGTTTCAGAAATGCGGAACGGTAGCGCTCTCCATGCGTCAGTCTCAGCCAGCCGGTGATCAGGCCCGCGATACCCAGAACAGGTCCCGGCGTATAACCTGTCCCTGAAAGAATTGCGCCATCCAGTTCGCCGCCGTATTCCATCAGGTATCTCCGCGCCAGGAAAGAGCCCATGCTGTGTCCGAACAGAAAGAATGGTACATCTCCGTATGTTTTCTTTGCATACTTTGTAACTTCATACTGATCGTCGACGAGCGTTTTGCTTTTCCCCGCGCCGATATAGCCCAGATCCGCATCCCCTGCCGCTGTCTTTCCGTGGCCCAGATGATCATTTCCGATTACCAGAATTCCGTACCGGTTCAGCCAGAGCGAGAATTCCTGAAAACGTTCGACATACTCGACCATCCCATGCGAAATCTGCAGAATCGCACGGATCTCCCCCTCCGGCTCCCAGACTTCAACATGCAGCCTGTTCTTCTGATCGGTAGACGGGATCGAAAGCTCTGTCATGATAATCTTCCTCCCATTGCACATCGAGAATCCGGCCGGTTTCAAAAGCACTGTCAGACAAGTGTATCCAGCGCCTGCTTCAGATCCGCGATCAGATCCTCCTTGTCCTCGATTCCGATGGAAAGACGGATGGAATCCGGATAGATCCCTGCTCCCTCCAGTACCTCCTTCGGCTGACCGAAATGCGTGGATGTTGCCGGATGCGTAATCAGGGACTTGGCATCGCCAACGTTGACCATGAAGCCGAACAAATGCACCTTCTCAAGCAGAGAGGCAGCATCCGTCTGGCTCCCATTGACCCGGAACATCATCATGCCGCTGCAGCCGAGTGGAAAATACTTCTGTGCAAGCGCATGGTATCTGGAAGACTTCAGCCCCGGGTAGGAAACGGAGCGGACAGCCGGATGCTGCTCCAGAAACTCCGCAACCGCCTGCGCGTTTTTGCAGTGTTCCCGCATCCGGAGTGACAGGGTCTCATCCCCTGCAGGATCAGCCACGCGCTGACCGGACTGAGATTCGCGCCGACATCACACAGATACACCTGGCGGAGCCTCTGGGAGAACATTTCCCGGTCCATCTTCTCAGCGCCGACCCAGTCTCTGTACTTCTGATTGAACTCCTCAAACTGCGGGAACTTCCCGTTCAGCCATGGGAATCCCCCCTTCTCGACGACCAGCCCGCCGATCGTCGTGCCGTGCCCGCAGAGATACTTCGTCGCCGAGTACACAACGATGTCCGCTCCATGCTCAAACGGCCGAAACAGATAGGGTGTCGCGAAAGTATTGTCGATGACAAGCGGAATGCCGGCATCATGTGCGACAGCGGAGAGTGCTTCGAAGTCCGGTACATTGATCAGCGGGTTGCCCAGGCACTCCACGTAGAGCGCCTTCGTGTGTTCGTCGATCTGTGCCCTGAATGCCTCCGGATCATCCGGATCGCTCACAAACTTCCCGGTGATGCCATACTGCGGAAGAATACCGGTCAGAAGGCTCGTCGTCCCGCCATAGATCGTCTTGACCAGAACAATGTTGTCGCCCGCCCGGCAGAGATTCAAGATTGTGTTTGTGATGGCAGCCATACCGCTCCCGAAGGAGACTGCCCGCGCGCCGCCCTCCAGGGAGGCAATCCGGCGTTCCAGCACGTCATTCGTCGGATTTTCGAATCTGGAGTAGCTCTGCCCCTCTTTTGCGAACTTGAATACATCGATACAATTGTCAATGTCTTTCAGGGAATAACAGGCGCTCTGATAGATTGGAACTGCCTTTGACCCATAAGTATCCTCGTCCGGATTGTACCCTGCGTGCAGCTGTCTCGTCGTAAAGCCAAGTGTCTGATCCCGATCTGCCGTGAATGCCATCTCTGTTCTCCTTCCAGACACAGGAGGCTCGGTTGATTTTCCTGTGCCATTATCTGCTGTCTGTAATCGAGTCTTCTGGATATTGTACGCCGGCTGTCCGTCTTCTGTCTAATATCCGATTATTTTATCCCGATATAGATGATATCTATATCTGACAGTACCCTCGTGCTTCATTTCGGTTATAATAACAGGCAGAAGTCTGATTCATCCACAGTACAAGGAAATCCCGCAGCACAGTCTGCATTTACAGCATTTACAGCACTTCCGGAAAGAGAGAATGGATATGACATTGAGCGAATGGTTTGAAAAACAGAGCTTCCCGGCGGAGGATGAGAACCTGGCAGCCTCTGCCAGTCTGTATCTGAAGAAGGGCGCCGGCAGAAGTCTCAAGGCTGGCGGCGGCTGGATCTACGACAACGAAGTCGACCGCACAGAAGGTTCCTTCGAGAACGGAGCGATCCTGAAGATCCTGGATTTTGACGGTTTTCCACTCGGGTACGGCTTCATCAACATGGCATCCAGAATCCGTGTCCGAATGCTCTCAAGTATGAAAAAAATGGAATCACCCCTGCTTTTCTGAGGCAGCGTGTCCGCGATGCCTGGGCGTACCGCAAGGCCGTCATCGATACGGAATCGTGCCGGGTTCTGTTCGGAGAGGCGGATTTTCTGCCAGGTTCACCGTTGACAAGTTCGGGGATGTGCTTGTCGTGGAGTCCCTTGCGCTCGGGACAGAGCCGTACAAAGTGATGATCCTGAACATGCTCGCGGACGCAATGGCTGAAGACGGCATCCGGATCCGGGGCATCTACGAAAGAAGCGACGCCAAGGTGCGCCAGCTGGAGGGACTTCCGCGCACAAAGGGGTTTATCGGGCCAGAGTTCGACACGAATGTTCCGATTGTTGAGAATGGCGTCCGGTATCTGGTCGATGTGAAGGA
>USJM01000161.1 GCA_900555005.1 uncultured Lachnospiraceae bacterium
TCCGCCTCCTTCGCGGTCGCGTGGATGGTGTGTCCCTCCTGCCACAAAAACTCCCTTGATCTCAAAAACGGCCGGGTTGTCTTCTCCCAACGGACAACCGAGCACCACTGATTGTAAAGTCTCGGAAGATCTCTGTAGGAGTGGACATCCTTCGCGTAGAAGTCTGAAAACAGGGTCTCACTGGTCGGACGGACACACATACGCTCCTCCAGCTGCTGGGCGCCGCCATACGTCACCCATGCGACTTCCGGGGCAAAGCCCTCCACGTGCTCCTTTTCCTTATTCAGCAGACTCTCCGGGATCAGGCATGGAAGATAGACGTTCTCAACGCCTGTCTCCTTGAATCTCCTGTCAAGCTCATGCTGGATATTCTCCCAGATCGCATACCCGGCAGGCTTGATGACCATGAAACCCTTGACCTGCGTATAGCCGGTCAGCTCTGCCTTCTTGACAACATCCGTGTACCACTGTGCGAAATCATCCTCCATCGAGGTGATCTCTTCGACAAACTTCTTTTCTGCCATGTTCCTCTCCCGCATCTTCCGGAAAGCCTGCCTGCTTCCCTCCAGCATTCTCTGGCGCACCGGCAGGAAAACCTCCCCGCCCGGCGCTCATATCTCCCTGTTCTGTCTGACAGGTATCTGATTCCGCCCGTCTCCATCCGGAGCCGGACTGCAGAGCTTCATGTTACCGTTTTCTGACCGGTCCGTCAAGCAAGCAGTCCCGCATTGACCGATTCCACAAACCGGAGAAATGCAGCCTGCCCCGCAGCCGTCCGCTTGAACACACCGGCATCCTCCAGCACTCCCGCAAAGACAATCCCGATCTCCTTTTTCAGGATCTCATCGATGTTCTGCTCATTGATGTCCGCATACTTTCTCAGGATTCCGTCCATCCAGTCCGCGTGCTTTCCAAGCTCCTCGTCCCCATGGATATCGTGGCCAGCTAAAACAGCCTGCTTCAGATCTGCCATCTCCTTTTTGAGTCTTGCTGGAAGGATCGCACAGCCCATCACCTCGATCAGTCCGATGTTCTCCTTCTTGATGTGGTGCTTCTCCGCATGCGGATGAAAGACACCCAGCGGGTTCTCCTTCGTTGGATATTGTTCCGGAGCACCAGATCCAGCTCATAACGGCCGTCCCTTCTGCGCGCAATCGGCGTGATGGTACTGTGCTTCTCACCGTCTGTCTCCGCAAAAATAAACGCTGACTCATCCGTGTAGGCTCTCCATGCCTGCAGAATTCTGTCCGCCAGGCTGACAATTCTGGCCGGCTCTTCCCCGTTCAGACGGATCACCGACATCGGCCACCTCACGATACCGGTGTGGACATCCTCATAGCCTCTGAAGGACAGCTCACGCTCAATTTTGGCCTTTGCCATCGCGAATCGTAGTGCCCGCCCTGAAAATGTTCATGCGCCAGAATCGACCCGCCGACAATGGGAAGGTCTGCGTTAGAGCCGACAAAGTAGTGCGGAAACTGCCTCACGAAGTCAAACAGCTTCTCAAAGGCACTGCGGTCGATCTTCATCGGTACATGCTTTGAATTAAATACGATGCAGTGTTCGTTGTAGTACACATACGGAGAATACTGCAGGCACCAGTCCCCTCCTGCGATCCGGATCGGGATCACACGGTGGTTTTCCCGCGCCGGGTGGTTGGCCCTTCCGGCATATCCGACATTCTCATAACAGAGCTGACACTTCGGATAGGCTGTCTGGGCTGCATTGCGCGCCGCGGCGATTGCCCGCGGATCCTTCTCCGGCTTGGACAGGTTGATCGTGATGTCGAGATTCCCATATTCCGTAGGAGCCAGCCATCTCATGTCCTTCGCGATCCGGTCTCTTCTGATATAATTGGTGTCCTGGCTGAACGTATAGTACCAGTCCGTCGCCTCACGCGGACTTTTCGCGTAAAGAGCGGTAAACTTCCGATTCACCTCCGACGGTCTCGGAGTCAGATATCCCATCAGCTTTGTGTCAAACAGGTCGCGGTAGGTCACCGTGTTGTCCGCGATCATCCCCTTCTCTGCCGCATAGCCGCAGAGCGTATCAAGAATCGCCGGAAGCTTTTTTCTCGCTTCCCCGGCTGTCAGATTTCCTTCAAAAATCCTGGCTTCCGCCTCCTCCGTGAGGTCGTCCAGTCCGAGCTCCCGGATCAGAGCATTTGCCGCCCAGATCCGATCCTCCGCCTCAAGAAGCCCTGTCGCATATCCATATCTCACCAATTCCGCAACCGCATTCTGAATCATTCTCCGCCTCCGCTCCAGCTTTTTACTCTGTCAATAACCAGCCGCCTGCTGCACAGTCCTCACCTTTCCGATCTGCCGGTAAACTGCCGGTTCTTACTGATTCTATCATCTGAAATCCGGCAGAACAACTATCACAACGAACTTTGCCAGTCAGTCAGCCGCTTGTCTGTAAATACTGCCCGTATGCCCCTTTTCTTTCTTAAATTCTGATTGTCGAAATGCGTCAAGCTGTATTTACAATTTAATTTCCGGAGGATAGAATGAAGCAAAGTTCAAATTGCAACGCCCGAGCGCGGAAAGGGAACGATCATGGAAGGTCTGAGGCTATACAGAAGGCGCATCATCCCGTCCGAGTGTATTCTGTTGAAGGACGACATCCTGCTGCATCGCGATAATGAAACCATCATTACCAAGTGGAAAACACTTCACCCAAAGAAGACACTGTCCCATGGATATTCGTGCTATTTTCCGGAACGCGGCATCAAGGTCAGCAAGTTCTATGACCACGAAGATCAGCTGATTTCATGGTACTGTGACATCATTGAGACCAGCTGTTCGCAGGAAGACGGGATCGACACATACATTTTCACCGATCTCCTTGCGGACGTTATCGTCTACCCGGACGGCCAGGTGCGAGTCGTGGATCTGGATGAGCTGGCAGATGCCCAGCGGGACAGTCTGATCACGCCGGATCAGCTCCAGGCCGCCCTGCGTCATCTTGACCGTCTGCTTCAGATTATATATAAGGGGAATTTCGGAACACTTCAGGCGTATGTCAATGATGCAGAGCAGGCTGATAAGAAGCACCTGCTGGAAGCCTGATGTTCTTTCCAGACGATGATCGATCCAGTTGTGGAGGTGTCTTTTGAAAAAACGCATTCTGTCTGCAGCTTTTGCTGCCGTTCTCCTGTTCCATTCTATGTACCAGATGCCTGTCCTCGCGGATGATCAGGCTTTCGAGGATTATTCAAAGAGAGTCAGCGAGGAGATCGCAAAGCGGGGTGACAGTGCGGAAGATTACTATGAAAATCAGGAAAAGGAAGCTGGAAAGCTGGCTGCCCGGGAAAGCTCCGAGGAGGAGACAGAGGCAGCCGAATCCCGCATGGATGCAGAAGATATCAGTCCGGACGGGAAGCTTTCGATTACTTCCTTTCACGGTTTTTCCTGGGGGACCGCGGAGGAAGACATTCGAAAAAAGGTCATCCTGCCTGACATGGAGAATACCATCGATTATTCGCTGAAGGGGATTGATGCCTCCGGCAGGTCTCTTACCGGCAAGACCGCTCTTGAAAAGAGCGGCATCACCACTCTTGGTATCAAAGGATACTCGATCGGTGGATACGACGCGACTTCCTTCTATGTATTCGAAGGGAAAAAACTGACCGGCGGCGTCTATGAATTTTTCATGGACCAGGATGCTTTTCTGGATTTGATCAGCCAGTGCACGCTTGCCTACGGCAATCCGACGGTATCGGGCGGAGACAAGGACGATGACACTCATCAGCCCTATGCGCTCTGGGTCGATTCAGACCGTAACTTCATCTTCGCGGCGCTCAGCCTCGGTATCATGTATGGACAGAAGGACAGTGCGCTCCTCAGTGTTTTCTCGGATGGCATCGAGGACACCTGCGGCATCGACATCGAGCAGGTAATCGCTGAAGCTGATCATTCCTGATGCGGAAGCCGCGCCCCTCCTCATTTGTTCCGGTCTTTTTGGGCATCCGTTCAGCGCCTTCATCATCTGTTCCGGACATGTCCGGATGCCCGACGGCACACCACTTTGTGCATGCCTGAAGGCCTTCTGTTCGGATGGCCTTCAGGATCACACGACTGCGTGCCCTCTGGCTTCTATCGCATTCGCTCCCTTTACAGCCAACCACCCTGCCAGGATCCCGATCAGCGCCCCGGCCAGCACATCGGAGGGATAGTGCACATACAGATACAGCCTGGAAAAAGCAATCAGAACTGCCAGGATCCCTGCCGGTATCCACAGTCTCTCTTTCCTGAAAAACAAGGCAGAGGCAACGGCAAAGGAAGCACTTGTATGTCCGGACGGAAATGAGAAATCAGCCGGCTTCGCAATCAGCAGCTCCACAGCCGGATTGACCGTAAACGGGCGTGCTCTCTCAACCAGCGGTTTCAGAATAAGGTTGCAGGGGATCGCCTCCAGGATAAGCGCCGTCGTCACAATCAGCCCGAGTTTTCTTGTTCTCGGGAGGATCAGCAGGACAGCCGCCAGCATCAGACGAACCAGTCCGGCGTTGCCGAGTGCTGTGATG
>USJM01000162.1 GCA_900555005.1 uncultured Lachnospiraceae bacterium
CTAAAAGTGTGTCCGAACACGGTCGCCCGCACAACGGTCCGCTTTACGGGAGCGGATCTCGAGAACCTGATGAACGAGTCCGCCATCCTGGCTGCGAAGGATGACCGGATGTACATTTCCCAGAAGGATATCAACCAGGCTTTTATCCGAATCGGCATCGGAGCGGAGAAGCACAGCAGGGTGATGTCCGAGGAGGACAGGCGGATCACGGCCTATCACGAATCCGGACACGCGATCCTGTTCCATGTGCTTCCGGGAGTCGGACCGGTGCATACGGTTTCGATCATTCCGACCGGGAGAGGTGCCGCCGGATATACGATGCCGCTTCCTGAGAAGGACGAGATGTACGAGACAAAGGGGCGGATGTTCCAGGAAATCGTGGTCAGTCTCGGAGGACGCGCGGCGGAGGAACTGGTCATCGGTGACGTGACGACAGGTGCGTCGGAGGACATCCGTCAGGCAACGCAGACTGCCCGTGCGATGGTTACAAAGTACGGCTTCTCGGAGAAGCTGGGACTGATCAACTACGAGCAGGAGGACAATGAGATCTTTATCGGAAGAGATCTTGGACATACCAGGGAGTACAGCGAGCGGATCGCCTCTCTGATCGATGAGGAAGTCCAGAAGCTGATTGACGCTGCCTATGAAAAGGCAAAGGAAATCATCTCCGGGCACAGGGACGTGCTGGACCGTTCCGCGGCGCTGCTGATGGAGAAGGAGAAGCTGAGCAGAGAAGAGTTCGAAGCACTCTTCGACTGACTTGGTGCAGTGTGCGGGCGGAAGGCGGAATTGAGGAGAAACAGGATCTGGGAAGAGGGCGGTGCCGGGTGCGCTGCCCTCTCTTGGGCGTGACGGAGCGGAAACGTTACCAGAGCGGACAGCGATCGACGATTAGGCGGCTGCCTGAGGCTGCCGGGAAGAGACAACAGCGTGACGGGAAAAACATACAGTGAGTCTTTGAAGTGTGCGAAATATGTGATGAACATGCTGCCTGTGCTGAACACAGACGCATTGTTTTCAGACCTGTCGGAGAATTACGTCACTCCGATGGAGCCGGATGCCGGCGATGAGGTGACGGTCAGAGTCCGGACGGCCAGGGCGAATGTCGACGAGGTCTGGCTTGTCAGCGGCGGAAAAAAATTGCGCATGCATCTGGAGAAAACAAAGGGGGAATTTGATTATTACAAAACCACTTTTGTAATGCCGGACCAGATGCTTCTGTACTATTTTGAGATCTGGAGCGGAAGGACGATGAGCTGTCTGCTGCGCTCCGGCGTGGCGGAAGCGCCGGACGAGCATTTCTTCTTCAGGGTCTGTCCGAATTTTCATACGCCTGCCTGGGCGAAGGGGGCGGTGATGTATCAGATTTTCACAGACAGGTTCTGCAACGGCAGTCCGGCAAACGACCCGCTTACGGACGAATACCGGTACATCGGACAGAATATCCGCCATGTGGATGACTGGAACAGACGTCCGGAGAGTATGGATTCCGAAATTTCTATGGCGGCGATCTTGAAGGAGTGCGTCAGAAACTGGATTATCTGCAGAATCTGGGGGTAGAGGTTCTCTATTTCAACCCGCTGTTTGTCTCACCCTCCAATCACAAGTATGATACACAGGATTACGAGCACATCGATCCGCATTTTACCGGGTTTGTGAAGGACGAAGGAGCGCTTCTGACCGACGGACGCACGGAGAACCGGGATGCGGAGCGCTATATCTGCCGGACGACACGGAAGGAAAACCTGGAGGCGGCGGATGCGTACTTTGCGGATTTTGTACGCGAGGTACATGCCAGAGGCATGAAGGTCATCCTGGACGGTGTGTTCAACCACTGCGGATCCTTCAACCGCTGGCTTGACCGGGAGCAGATCTATGAGCATTCCGGCGATTGGGAGAAGGGGGCTTACATCAGCGCAGACAGCCCGTACCGGCGGTACTTTCATTTTCAGAATGAGAATGCCTGGCCGTACAATACCACATACGAGGGATGGTGGAACCATGACACGCTTCCGAAGCTGAACTACGATGAGTCGCCGGAGCTGGTGGATGCGATTTAAGGATTGCGGCGAAATGGGTCTCCCCGCCTTACTGCGCGGATGGATGGCGCCTTGATGTGGCCGCGGATCTCGGACATTCCGTGGAGTACACCACCACTTCTGGAGGATGTTCCGGCAGGCTGTGCGGAAGGCCAATCCGGATGCGCTGATTCTGGCGGAGCACTATGGCTCTGCGTGGGACTGGCTGCTCGGGGATCAGTGGGACAGCATCATGAACTATGACGCGTTCATGGAACCGGTGAGCTGGTTCTTCACCGGGATGGAGAAGCACTCGGACGAATACCTGCCCGACCAGGTCGGCAATGCCGACAGCTTTTTCGGAGCGATGCGGTATCACACCTCCAATATGATGGAGCCTTCGCTGCTCACGGCGATGAACGAGCTCTCCAACCACGACCATTCCCGTTTTCTGACCCGGACGAACCACAAGGTCGGGAGGGTCGGCAGCTTCAACTATGATGCCGCCTCTGACGGCGTCAGCTGCGGCGTGATGCGGCAGGCGGTCCTTTGTCAGATGACCTGGCCCGGGGCGCCGACGATCTACTATGGAGATGAGGCCGGCGTCTGCGGCTTCACGGACCCGGACAACCGGAGAACGTATCCATGGGGACATGAAAATCAGGAGATGATCGCCTACACAAGAGATGTCATTGCGATGAGGAGGGCGCATCCGGTGCTGCGGACAGGGTCGCTGTGCTACCTGCACGGAGAGCGGAACTGCATCGCCTACGCCCGGTTTGACAGCCGCGAGACGGTGATCGTGATCTTCTCGATTCACCCGGAGAATATGATTGTGTCGCTTCCCGTCTGGCAGGCGGAGACGGCGATGGAGTGCAGCGTCAGGCGTGTATTTCAGACAGACGAGGAGGGCTACAGCCTCGAGGAGAAGGAGCTGGAGGTCAGCAGAGGAAGACTATCTCTGACCCTGGCACCGATGAGCGCGGAGGTGTTTGTTTATGAGAACCATGAAGGGTCTTACCATTGAACGGATTGAACAGGTCACGGGCGGTGTTCTCCATATGTCTGTCCTGACAAAGGCGGGCATCTTTGCAAACTTTGAGCGGGAAACGCTGTGGAAGGGAAGCCCGCGTGCCCGCTGGGGGTTCGGAGCGATGCTTCAGCGGGAGGTGTCGGATATCGTGACGGACAGCCGGAAGGCAGGGCTGGGCTCGCTCTTCGGGGCCATCCAGGGCGAACGGGTGGATGGACACAGGTTCATCGCGCAGGTCTTTGACCAGGGGGCGATCTGTGTGCTCTCCGAGCGTGATCTGACGAAGGAGGAGCTGATTTCCGACGCGGCGGTCCAGGCTGCCCAGACTGCGGAAACCGGTGTCTCGCAGATGTCGGAATGGAAGGAGAATCCGAAGGAAGCCAGGCGGGAACGGTTTGTGCAGTCGATCCAGGGAAGTCCGGAAGAGGAAACCGGTCTGCTGCATGTCGAAGTGGGGAACACGCCAGCGGGAGCGGGGAAATCAGCTTCGGCGTCTGCCGGAGCAGGGAATCCGTCCGCAGCGATTGCGGGAGTGGAAAAGACAGCTGCGGCACCTGCTGGAGCAGGAAATCCTGCTGCAGCGTCCGGGGAGGGCCTGCCGGCAGGACTGGACAGCGCCGCAGGCGGCCTTGGCATCGCGCCGGACGGGACAATTCCGAGATTCTGGATCGAGGTGACGGACACGCAGGAAGCGCTCCGGAAGATTGCGGAAGAGTATCTGAAAATCCTGGGCACGCCGGTCGTGGGGATCACCGGGTCGGTCGGCAAGACAAGCACCAAGGAAATGATTGCCTCTGTGCTTCAGACGCATTACAGGACATTGAAGACGGAGGGCAACTTCAACAATGGTCTGGGGCTTCCGCTCACCGTCTTCCATCTTCGGGAGGAGCATGAAATCGCCGTGCTGGAGATGGGCGTCAGTCATTTCGGGGACATGGACCAGCTGGCGCAGATCGCCCGGCCGGACACGATGGTGATCACGAATATCGGAACCTGTCATCTGGAGTTTCTGAGGGACCGGGACGGCATCATGCGGGCAAAGACCGAAGTGTTCCGGTACATGAAGCCGTCAGGACATGTCATCCTGAATGGAAATGATGACAAGCTGCGCACCATCCAGGAAGTAAACGGGAGTAAGCCGCTGTGGTTTGGAGTCTCTTCCGACACAGAAGGGGCTGGGGATCTGTGTGTCGGGGAGAAGATGGACTATCCGGGAAATCTTCCGGCATCCGGCCTTGTCTGCGCGGCTGATATCAGACCGCTTGGCTTCGAGGGGACACACTGCACGATCCGGACACCGAAGGGCAGCTTCGAGGTGAAGGTCCCTGTTCCGGGACTCCACAATGTCTCGAATGCTGCTGCAGCCGCAGCGGTCGGTCTGGTCTGCGGTCTGTCCCTTGAGGAGATCCGGAAGGGAATCGAGTCGGCGGAGACGATCTC